>CAZSMW010000208.1:0-25426 GCA_964607985.1 uncultured Eubacteriales bacterium | reverse complement strand
CTAAATGTAAGAGGATCCCTCTTTTGGCATCTCTCGGGGGATGTGATATATTTGAAGATAGATCCGGGGCGTTTCCGGGCCTTGGCAGGAGGATAAAATGGCCGAACGAAAGAGTCCGAAACTTCATGCCATACGGGCATTCCGCGGCAGCCGGCTCCACACCAAGGGCTGGTCCCAAGAAGGCGCCCTGCGGATGCTCATGAACAACCTTGACCCCGAAGTCGCGGAGAAGCCCGCCGAGCTCATCGTCTACGGCGGGACGGGAAAAGCCGCCCGGACCTGGGAATGCTATCACGCCATCGTCGGCAGTCTGAAAAAATTACAGAACGACGAGACGCTCATCGTTCAATCCGGCAAGCCGGTGGCTGTTTTCAAGACCCACGAAGCCGCCCCCAGGGTCCTGATCGCCAACTCCCTGATCGTCCCCAAGTGGGCGACCTGGGACGAGTTCCGGCGGCTCGAAGCTTTGGGATTGACGATGTATAGCCAGATGACGGCAGGAAGCTGGATCTACATCGGGACCCAGGGCATTCTCCAGGGAACTTATGAAACCCTGGCGGCCGCAGCCCGGAAACATTTCGGGGGCACGCTCCGGGGAAGGCTCGTCCTCACGGCCGGCCTCGGCGGGATGGGCGGCGCCCAGCCCCTGGCCGTCACCATGAACGAAGGCGTGGCGATTGTCGTCGAGGTGGACCCGGCCAGGATCCGGCGCCGTCTCATTACCGGGTACGTCGACACCATGGCAGAAAACCTTGAAGCGGCCCTGCGGCTCGCCGACGAGGCCATGAAGAAGGGCTCGCCCCTATCCATCGCCCTGCTTGGGAACGCAGCGGACGTTATTCCCGAATTCCTTAGGCGGGGGATCGTTCCCGACGTTCTGACCGATCAAACATCGGCCCACGACGAATTGAACGGCTATGTTCCCAACGGCATGGCCCACGAAGAGGCACTGCGCCTGCGCCGGGAAGATCCCCGGGACTACATCCGGCGCTCCTACCAGGCTATGGCCACCCACGTCCGGGCCATGCTCGAGCTCAAGAAGCTGGGGGCAAGGGCCTTCGATTATGGCAACAATATCCGCGGCCAGGCGCAGAAGGCGGGGGTTGCCGACGCCTTCGAGATTCCCGGCTTCGTCCCGGAATACATCCGGCCCCTCTTTTGCCTGGGCAAAGGGCCTTTCCGCTGGGCGGCCCTCTCCGGAAGGCCCGCGGACATCTATGCCACCGACGAGACGGTCCTCAAGCTTTTTCCGGGAGACACGGGCCTCGATCGCTGGATCCGCAAGGCCCGGATGCAAGTCAAGTTCCAGGGCCTTCCCTCCCGGATCTGCTGGCTCGGATATGGTGAACGGGCGGAGTTCGGGGCCGTGATCAACCACATGGTCAAGAAAGGCAGGCTCAGCGCGCCCATCGTCATCGGCCGGGACCATCTGGACACCGGATCGGTGGCCTCCCCGAACCGGGAAACCGAGGGCATGAGGGACGGTTCGGATGCCATCGCGGACTGGCCGGTTCTTAATGCTCTGCTCAACGCCGTTAATGGGGCGTCCTGGGTCTCCGTCCATCACGGGGGCGGCGTCGGCATCGGCCTTTCTCTTCATGCCGGGATGGTCATCGTGGCTGACGGAACGGCCGCCATGGGCAAGCGGCTGGAGAGGGTCCTGACGGGTGATCCCGGCCTGGGCGTCGCCAGGCACGCCGATGCCGGCTACGCCGATGCCGTCAGGTTCGCAAAAGAAAATAAGATCAAGATCCCGATGCTCAAGAAAGGCTGATCCGCGCTCGCTTTGTGCCGCTCGAGGCACATGTAAACGGTGACGATTCAAGAAGAAAGAGATCCCGGCACAAACTGGGCTTGACAGCCCCCCGGGGAGGGGCCCCGCGGGCGGATTTGATGTATTGCAATTGATATGATATCAGCCATTTAGATCCTTTCGTTAAAAATCTCTGACGTGGCATGAAGCTTGCTATTCAGAAGGGCGAAAGGAGGTTCCCATGAAAAGAGCAATCGCTCTTGCTTTGGTGGGCTTGTGCCTGCTGTCTTCGTTTCTTTTCTTCCCGCAGGCCGCCCAGGGCCGTGTCGCGGACGCGTGCTACAGTAACTGGAGCAGGTGCCGGGTAAACGCCTTCAACATGGACGTTTCCTGGTACAGGATGACTCTGGTACTGACCGTCTGCGATATCGGTCTGGGGAAGTGCATCCTCGAGTTTTAAGCGAAAAGGAGGGCTCCCTGAGAAAAAGGGGGCCCCTCCCTCCGTCCCTTCTTATCGACGGAGTTTCATGCGAGGAGAGCGGAAGATGATGAAAAAAAGTTTCGCCCTGAGCGCGGCGACGGTCCTGTTGTTCGCTCTGATAGCGGGGCGCGGGATCGCCGGACAGCGATCGGTCAAGCGGCATGCCGCCGGAGATGTCAAGCTGGATTTCAGGACGGACGATGACGCCGTCTTCTCCCGGCCCGTGTCAATATCCCATGACCGGGATGCCGTCTACGTGATCGACGCCGAGGAAAACGAGGTCAGGGTCTTCTCAAAGAAGGGAACGTTCATCCGGGCCTTCGGAAGAAAGGGACAGGGCCCTGGAGAGTATGATTCGCCGGCGGACCTGGATATCTCGGGGGACAGGATCTACGTGACGGACAGGTTCAACAAGAGGGTCCAGGTCCTGGACAGGCAGGGAGGCTACCTCGGTGGGTTCCGGGTCCCGTTCACGCCGGATCAGATCTGCGTTCTGTCCGGGGGGCGGATCATCCTCTCCCATCTCCCTCTCGGTGTCGAGGGGCCGGAACCGATGGTCCACGGCTTCTCTGAAAAGGGGGACCTCCTGTGGGAACAGGCGGACTCTTACTATTCGGGAGAGAGGGTGTATGACACGTTCCGGAATTTCGTCGTCATGGTCAAAGGCGATCGGGATGATGTCTTGGTTGTCCATAAGAGCGACGAGAGGGGAGTATTCCGCTTCGACAAGAGAGGGAAGCCCGGAACTCCGGTCAGAGTAACCGACGACTATGAGTTCAGGAGGATCTCCCTTCCCATTAAGGGACCGAAACGGCAGGTATCGGGCTTTTGCTGGGACGCATCTTTCGACGGGGATTCGCTGGGTCTTCTAGCCCCCGACTATACTGAAGAAAACGATCTGGGGCCGGGGCGCGCTGTCTTCCTTATCGCGCCCGACGGCCTCATTAAGGATATCATTGATCTTCCGGCGGCGGTGACCAGGATCGACATGGACGGTGACGACATCTATGCCGTCGATACGGAAAATAGCCTGCGGATTTTTCGTCGGGGGCAGCGATGAAATGCGCTCACCCCGGTCCGGCTGCCGCCGCCCTCGCCGGGCTATTCCTCTTCTCAGCGGGCGCCGAGGGCCCGGTCGTCGTGAGCTCTCTTGAAGAGGCCCTGCCTCATGACGGCGCTCCCGCTCTCCTGGTCTTCTTTTCGGCTTCTTGTCCCTCCTGCTTCGACGACCTGCTGGAGATGATCCACTTCGTAAAAAAGAACGGGCTTCCCGTCCGTGTCGTCGGCATCAGCGGGGACACCAAGGCGGACCTCGAGGCCTTCATGGAAAAGCATTCCGTCGGATGCTCCGTCGTCCGGGACGATCGGGGGAGGCTCCGCAGGCGCTTCGGCGTGGACCTCGTGCCTTACAAGATCGTCCTGCGGGGGAATTTCGTGCTCTATCGGGATGATGACCATTTGGAATTCAGCGAACGGCGGAGGAGGGCCGGCCAATGCCTGATCGACCTCGCCGGCAAGTGACATTCCGGCTCACCTTGCTGCGGCTCCGGCGCTCCCCCGCAGCCTGGGCCGCCGCGGCGGCCTTTCCGGGCTTCATCCTCTTCCTCTGGATCAAGGAGTCCTATGGAACGGCCCTGCGGTCCTTCCTCTTTCTCCTACCCCATACTTTCCTCTTTCTCTCCCAAGATATGGTCGGAGACGATGTCCGGGAAGGACGCCTCGAGAACGTCCTCTTTCTTGAAAACGGTTTCAAGAGCTATCTTTTCGGAAAGAATGCCGTACTGGTCCTGACCGGCGCCGTTTACGGGCTCGGCCTGTTCATCCCCCTTTGGGTCATCGGTCTGGTCACTCACAGGTCCGGATGGGGGGACCTCCCTGGATTGATCGTGGCGCTCTTGGCGGGAGTCTATTATGTCATGCTCGGCGGCCTCTTGAGCCATTATCTCAAGGGCGGGTCCAATGTCCTCGTCCTTATCGTGGCCCAGGCGGCCGTGTTCATAGGATTGCTTTTTTCGGCGACGCAAAAAGGCGGGTTCCTGGACCTTTTCATTTCCGGACATTTTCCCGACTTTGCCGCGAAGCTCGAATTTCTGGCCTTCGCCGCGGTCATTCCCAACGTTATCGTAGCCGGCAGGCTCCAATCCTATGCGCTTTGGATCGCCGGGCTTGCCGCGCTCGTCCTCTTTATTCAATGGATGAAGGTCCGAAGGTTGGAACTCAAACGGCCATGAGCGGAACCGCGCTTGTCGTTCATGGCCTTTCCAAGAGCTTCGCTGGAGTCATGGCGGTCAAGGATGCGGACTTCTCTCTCGAACGCGGCCGGATCACGGCCTTCCTCGGGGAGAACGGGGCGGGGAAGACAACCACGATTAAAATGGTCCTGGGGTTCCTGCGAAGAGATTCCGGCGAGGTCAAGCTCCGGGCGCGGACGGTGGGCTACGTTCCCGAACAGCCGGCCTTTTTCTCCTGGATCAAAGGCGGAGAGCTTCTGGACTGTATGCTCAGGCTGCACGGGGTCCCGCTTGCCCATCGAAGGGAACGGATCGCGACCTGGTGTGAAAAGCTGTCCCTGGACCCCGGTCTTCTCGAAAGGCGGGTTCCTTCCTATTCCCAGGGAAACAGGAAAAAGTTCTCCTACCTCCAAAGCCTTCTCGTCTCTCCGGACCTCTTCATCGTGGATGAGCCGTTCACGGCTCTTGATCCGACCTCGATCATGGCCGCGCGGCGCCTCTTCTGCGAACTCGCGGAAGGGGGGGCAGCCGTCTTCATGAGCACTCACCTTATCTCGGAGGTCGAGAAAATCTACGACGATGTGATTATCATCAGGGGCGGCGCCGTCGTCCTTCGGAAGAGGAGAGAAGACCCCGGGCCTTGGCCGGATCTGGAAACTCTTTTCCTCTCTTCCGTCAGATCACCGTTCCGCGGGGTATGACTGCGTTCTTGGGCACGACGATGATCCCGTTGACGATGGCGAAGTTGTCCGCGTTTTCGGAGACCGTGTTATCGGCGTTGACGAGTTTGACCCCGTCCCCGATGCGGGCATTCTTGTCGATGATGGCGTTCCTAACCTCGACCTCCCTGCCGATGCCGATGTCCGGGACGCCGCTCTCACGATTCACCCTCAGGTCCGCGTCGGATTCGAAAAAGTCCGAGCCCATGATGACGGCCCTCTCGACGCGGCAGTTCTCACCGATCCGTGACCGGACACCGATGATGGATTGGCGGACGACCGAACGATTGACGATGCTCCCTTCGCAAAGGATGGAGTTCTCGACATCGGAAGCCAGGATCTTCGAGCCGGGGAGGAACCGGGCGTGGGTGAATATCGGGCGCTCCTCGTCGTAGAAATTGAATTTCGGCAGGGGCCGGGTCAGGTCCATGTGGGCATCGAAAAAGCTCGGGATGGTCCCGATGTCTTCCCAATAATCATCGAAAAAATGGGCGTAGACCTTCCGTTCCCTGATGGCCAGAGGGATGACCTCCCTTCCGAAGTCCTCGTGGGCCGTCGATCCCAGAAGATCGGCGAGGACACCGGAGTCGAACAGATAGATGCCCATGGACGCCAGGTGGGTCTTTCCCGCGGCCCGGGCAACGAAACGCTCAAAGATATCCTCGGGGACTTTCAGCCGCTCGATATCCGTGATCTCCTTCGGTTTCTCATGAAAATCGACGATACGCCCAAGAGCATTCACTTTCATGATCCCGTATTCCGGCGCCCGAGCGGCGGGGACGGGAATGACCGAGATGCTGATATCGGCATTTCTCTGCAAATGGGACTCCACGAAGTTCCGGTAATCCATCCGGTAGAGGTGATCGCCCGACAGGATGAGCATCAGGTCTCCCATTTTCTCGACGAACTTCAGGTTCTGGCGGACGGCGTCGGCCGTCCCCTGATACCAGTTCCTGTTCTCCAGGGTCTGCTGGGCGGAAAGGATGGTCACGAAATCCTTCGTGAAATTGTCGAACCGGTAGGTCAGGAAGATGTGCCGGTGGAGGGATTCGCTCGCAAACTGGGTCAGGATAAAGATCTTCCGGAACCCGGAGTGGATGCAATTGCTGATCGGGATATCGATCAAGCGGAACCGGCCGGCGATGGGAACGGCCGGCTTGCTCCTGACCTTGGTCAAGGGGTAAAGGCGGCTCCCCTGGCCGCCGGCCATGATGATGGTGACGACTTTGGCCATGCTCGTATCCTTTCTGCGCTCCGATCAAGAGTATATTACAAAAAACGGCCTCCGTCATCCGCCGCCCGGATCCTAAGATTGCCGATAGGACGTGAATCGGAATTCCGGGGATCATCCGAAGCCGGAGTTATTGCCTGAGTAGAAAGAATCCCGTCGGCAATCATGGGCTGGATCGGGGATTGTGTTCGGCCATCAAATGGTTTAATGATAGTCCTGTGATTTATGATGCTGCCGTCATCGGGGCGGGTATGGGAGGACTGGCCTGCGCCTCCAGACTTGTCCGGGAGGGCTTGCGGGTTGTGGTCCTCGAAAAGTGTCCGCACGTCGGCGGGACGAGCTACATCTTCCATAGGAAAGGCCACGGTTTTCCCATGGGTCCCCTGGCCTTCAGTTTTCCTCAAAAAGTAAAAACCCTCCTCGCTGAAGCCGGCCTCACGAAAGAGACCGAGTTCCGGAGGAACCACTTCGAACTTCTGGCCCCCGGCCTCGATGTCGTTACATCGAGGCCGTTGAAGGCCCTTGGAGAGGACCTTGCCGGGGACTTTCCCGCAGAAAAAAACGGCATCGAAGCTTTCTTTTGTGAGCTCGAAGGGATCATCCGCTTGACCGAGAACATAGAGGAGTGGCATCCCGATTTCCTCACGGGGGCCCGAAAGATCGCCGCCCGGAAAGACCGGGATCCCGACCTTCTCGGAAGGCTCGAGAGGATTCGCCGACTTTCGGAGACCCATTCGAAAAATGTCCTTGAAGGCTTGGTTTCCGATGACCGTTTGAGAAACCTGCTTGGCTCCCTCGGGACGGACGAACCCGAGATGTCCATGCTCAACCTTGCCTTCATGTGGAACGTCATGTCCGAGGTTGGGATCTGGTCGCCTGCCTGCGGGATCCTCGGTCTGGCAGACGCCCTTGCGGAGGTCGTCACGGCCGGAGGGGGGGATATCCGCTTATCCACTCCCGCCGCGGGCATCCTGACCAAGGAAGGGCGCGCCTCGGGAGTGACAACCGGGGACGGAGAGATCCTTAGATCCCGTTGGGTGGTTTCGACAGCTGATTACAAGACCACCTTTCTTGACCTTCTGCCCTCCGGGGACGTCCCCCCCCAGCACTTCGACCTTGTCCGAAAGGTTCCTTACACCGGCTCGGAGTTGTGCGTCTACCTCGGCGTGGATGAAGGGCGCGTCGACCTGACCCGGATGAGAGCGGACCACGTCTTCTACCGCAGGGAAATCCGAGCGGGAGGGTCATTCAATCCAGAGGACTTCGCGAACCGAGAAGTAGTGATCTGCCTATGGGCTAAAAACGCACCGGGCCTCGTTCCGGAGGGCCGGGCATCCATCCTGCTCCGGTCGGCTTTTCCATTTGATCCCTTCGCCGCCTGGAGAACGGGGGATAAGCTGAGAAGGCATGGCTACCGGGAATTCAAAACGCGCCTCGCCCGCGGCCTTGTCGAGACCGCGGAACACATCCTTCCCGGGCTTTCGTCCTCGATCGAGGTCCTAGAGGCCGCCACCCCCTTGACCTATCAGGATTGGGGTAACAGGCGCCTGGGGTCGATCGCCGGCTGGACTTGGTCGGCCGATAAAGCCGGGGAGCTTCCCGGCAAGCTTTTGGTCGAGACCCCCGTACCCAATCTCCTCACGGCCGGGATCTATGCGGCGACGGAGCTCTTTCTCGGAGGCGTGCCCACCGCCTTGCTTACGGGGACCATCGCTGCCCGCCTCATCCTCGATCGTTGACCCAACCCATCTTTATCGTTTGCCGCAGCCTTCCCTTCATTCGGGTTGTGTTCCGGAATTTTAGGACGACCGAGAGGTTGATATCGCGATCGGAAATTCGGGACATGTAACGAATGAGCCCGCGGATCTTTGCAGGGGGAATCTTCGGGGAGGTTGACATCGAGGACGTTCGCATTTATAAAGGTAGGGAAAAATGGAAAGGAGTCCGCAAATGAAAAAAAGCCTCGTCCTCTTATGCGTTTTATGCATGCTGACAGCGCCGGCTTTCTCCGGTGTCGTCAAAAAAACCCGGTCTGAAATCACCTTTAAAGGCTTCGGCCGCTTCTCGACGTCCCAGTCCGAGAAGCTCGTCCCGCAAAAACACTGGGTGGATTCACAGAACGATTTTAAGGGCAAGGGCCTTCTGGGCGGGCTGGCAGGAAAGACCGTCCTGCGGTCCGGGAACTTCGGAGAGATCACGGACCTTCCAGCGCTGAGCGTGTACAGGCTCGATCCGAAGAAAAAAGAATATACCGTCAGTCCGATCAAGAATCTGTCGGAAGAGATGAAGGGCGAAGAGAAGGGCGCCGAAAAGCCGGCTGAAGAGAAGCCCGCCGAAAGCGACGTCAAGATCATCAAGAGCGAGTTCAAGGTCGAGGAGACGGGCGAATCGCAAACGATCAACGCCTTCCAGGCGACCAAGTACGTTATCACATGGGTCATGGAGTGGGAGAACGTCCGGACGGGCGAGAAGGGGACAAACAGACTGGAGTCCGTCGTCTGGGCGACGCCCCATACCGACGTCATCGTCAAGGCGCAGGAGGAGGAACAAATATATTTCCGGGCCTACATGAAGGCCATCGGCCTCGACCAGGACAAGATCCAGCAGGATGTCCTGGGCACAAACTGGATGTCCATGCTGGATGGGATGAATGCCGCCAAGGGCAGGCCGGGAGTATCCGGGAGTATCGCCAAGGGCGCCGGCGAGATGAAGAAGATCAAGGGCTATCCCGTGCTTATCGACGGGAAGTATTCCGTTGTCTCCGATCGGCCCCAAGGCGCCGAGGAGGAGGAGCGGCCTAAGGGGCTCCTCGGCGGGCTGGCCAAGAAGGTCCTCAAGAAAAAGCCGTCCGAGGAGGAGGCCAAAGAGCCCGCCCTGACCTATCATATCGAAGTCCTGGAGATTTCTCTGGCCGACCTGGCCGATGCCGATTTCCAGGTCCCGGCCGATTATAAAAAGAAGGGCTGATCCCGAGAGATCCTCGAGAACCATAAGGAAAAAAAGCGGACGTTCAAAATGAAGCATGCGAAAATCTTGAACGGCATCATCGGTTTGGCCTTTCTGGCCCTGGCGCTTTTCCAGGTCCGTTGCGCGCCCAAGCCGGCGGTGCGGGTCACGCCCCGGCAGCCGTTTATCTTCGCCGTCCACGTCCTCGTGGAATCGACGGATGAAGCCCTGGGTCTCATCGCCGGGATCCCGGCCATGGCTAAGGCCGGGGTCAATCTGCTCGTCTGCGAGATTGATTACAATTACGAGTTTGTTTCCCATCCTGAGCTGCGCCGCGCCGATCCGGTCACCAGAGACATGGTAAAAGAGATGGTCCGGCTCTGCCGCCGGCATAAGATCCGGCTCGTTCCCGAGTTCCAAACCCTCGGCCACCAGTCCTGGGCGGAGAACACGTGGCCGCTTCTCACCAAGTACCCCCAGTTCGACGAGACGCCCGGGAAGTATCCGGGCAACAAGGACGGCGACAAGGAATTTTACTGCCGGAGCTGGTGCCCCTTGCATCCCGACCTTAATCCCATCGTTTTCAGCCTCTATGATGAACTCCTGGACGTTTTTGAAGCCGATGCCCTCCACGTCGGCATGGATGAGGTCTTCCTGATCGGCGACAAGGATTGCCCGAGGTGCGCGGGGAAGGATCCCGCAGAGCTTTTCGCCCACGCGGTCAACACCGCCTACGATCACCTCGTCAAGGAGAAGGGCGTCGAAATGTTTATTTGGGCCGATCGGTTCCTCGACGGGGAGGCCACGGGATAGGGCGAATGGGAAGCCTCGATGAACAAAACGTATCCGGCCGTCGACATGGTTCCCAAAGACATCATCATGTGCGACTGGCACTATGAGCGGAAGTACGAGAACATGAAGGGGACGGGCTTTCCTTCCGTTTCTTTCTTCCTGGAAAAGGGGTTCCGCGTCCTGCCGGCCAGCTTCAAGGACACCAAGGCCGTCAAGATGCTCATCGATGATTCCTTCAAATACCCCTCGGAACGGATGCTCGGCCACATGTGCACGATCTGGGGAGGCGTCGAGCCCGACAAGATCGCGAAGTGCGATCAGTTCAAGACGATCGCCAAGGAACTTCGCAAGTACGGGCTGCTAACGGAGAAATGACCCGAGAGGACACTTCGGCCCTTGGTTATCGGCCTTTCTTTGGGGGAGCGTTTTTTTCGGGTGATTTAGGGCGATGGCGCAGGGGCGATGCCCGGAGGGGATTGCTCTTTGCGCGATTTTCATTTATCATGGGGACCACGTTAAGATGAGCCGATCGATAAAGGTGTTGGGCGAATGAAAGAGCCGGAAAACATCGGGCCTCCCTTCGGGCTTGTCCTGGGCGGGATCTTCGCGGGCGTACCTTTTATGGGGATTTCCCTGGCTGCCGCGGTTCTCCTTTTGCTGATCATGATTTATCTTCTGCTGGGGTTGAGGAAGAAGCTCGGAGAGGCAAGGGGTCTCCTCGAGAAAATGGCTATAACCGATGAGCTGACCGGCGTTCTGAACCGGCGCCACCTTCTGGCCAGGTTCGAAGAGGAGTTCCATGAACACCGGAGGCAGAAGACCGAACTCGGCTGCCTCCTCATCGATCTCGATGACCTAAAAAAGGTTAATGAGGCTCAAGGCCACCTGATCGGCGATGTTGTCCTTACGGAATTCGCCCGGATGACAAAAAGTTGTATCCGGATCTACGACATCTTCGGACGGTTCGGGGGTGAGGAATTCATCATCCTCCTTCCGATCACAACCCTCGTCCAGGCCATGGCCTTCGCCGAGAGGATCCGAAAGACCGTTAAGAAGGACCTCGTCGTAAAGTCCGGGTTGGGCGAAGAGGTCCGCATGACCATCAGCCTGGGTGTAACGACCATGAGGGACGGGGACGTATCCGTAGACTCTATCGCCAAGAGGGCCGGGGAGGCTCTCTCTCAGGCGAAAGCGAGCGGCAAAAACCGGGCCGAGCTGGCCTGAAGATTATTTCCGGGCGGCTTCACGTCCCAATATTGCCTCCTATCGGCAATTTTGGGTCACATCATCTTTGGTCCAGATGCCGACAACCCATGGGAACGTCACGTCTGTGCCACGGACGCCGCCGGATAATAAAACGCGTTTCGAAGGATTCATGGGAGTCTCTGCCCAGGGGCCGTGATCGTTGGATCAGGAAAGAACCTTCAGGAGATGGTAATCCTCCGACACGTCCATGATCTTGGGCCGGATGGCTGTTGCCAGCGGGATGAGCTCGGGACGCCCGTCTCTGATGTTGACGCATTTGTCCGATTGACCCTCGATGAGAGCTTCGACAGCCTGATGACCGAGCCGGGCCGCCAGGATCCGGTCCACGGCCGTCGGCCGCCCGCCCCTTTGGATATGGCCGAGGACGGCGATCCTCGTTTCCAGGCCGGTATTCATGGAAATGGCCGTGGCGACATCCTCGGCCCTCGCGACGCCTTCGGCGACGATGATGATCCAACTGACTTTTCCCCGGGCGTTCCCGGCGGCAATCTCCCCGCTGACCGAGGTCATGTTGAATTCCTTCTCGGGGAGGAGGACTTCCTCGCAGCCGCCGGACAGGGCGACCTGCATGGCGATGTAGCCGCAGCCACGGCCCATGACTTCGACGACGAAGATCCGCTCGAGGCTGGTGGCGGTGTCGCGGATCTTGTCTAGGGCGTCAAGCGCGACGTTGACGGCGGTATCCGCCCCGATGGAAAGATCCACCCCGTTGATGTCGTTGTCGATCGTGGCGGGGACTCCGACGACGGGCACGCCGTGGCGGTCCGCGAGGACGTGCGCGCCGGTCAGGGAGCCGTTGCCGCCGATGACGATGACGCCCTCGATCCCGTTGGCCCGAATGGTCTCTACGGCCTTCGCCTGACCTGCTTCTGTGAAGAAAGCCTCGGACCTCGCGGATTTCAGGACCGTTCCGCCCAGGTTGATGATCCCGGAGACGGAGCGCCGGTCCAGGGGCACAATGTTCCCGTGAATCAGGCCTTCGTATCCCCTGACGATCCCCAGGACCTCGAGGCCTTGCGAGGAGGCCGTCCTGACGACGGACCGGATGGCGGCGTTCACCCCGCCGCAGTCCCTGGTGAGGATGCCGATTCTTTTCATTGGGATTCTCCCCATAAAAAGCATTCTAACACAATAACGTTACCCCCGTACGCATCCTTGATATCAAGTGACACGTCCTACCAGAAAATAATGAAGAACGTGATGACACCGACGATGACCATCCCGCCCAGCCAGAGGACCTGGCGCGACGGCCTCATGTCGAACACCTGTCTGACGGGCAGGATCACCGGTTCTCTCAAGGGTTTGGCTAATGTGATGACTCCCATAAGAGCGATGATGACGACGAACGTGATGGCCATCCGGTTGAGATAAGCGATCCAGCCGAACCGCCACTGGAGGAATCCATATACGGGAACGCAGGCCAGGAGGGCCGCGACGCCCGCCGACGGCGGCGCCTTCTTGATGATGAAGCCGAAGACGAACGCGGCCACGATTCCGGGCGAAATATAGCCTTGGAATTCCTGGATATAGCGGAACACGCCCCCGAATTTGGGATTGGCCAGCCGCGGTGCGATGAAACAGGCGATGAGGACGAAGAGGACCGTCATGATTCGACCGATCAGCATGAGCGACCCCTGGGAAGCCCCTTTCCGCCAGTGCCTCTTGTAGAGGTCCATGGTGAAGATGGTCGAGGCCGAGTTCAGCATGGAGGCCAGGGAGCTGATGACCGCGCCCGCCAGGGCGGCCAGGATGAAGCCTCTCAGCCCGGCCGGAATGAGGTTCCGGATGAGGAGGGGATAGGCCTGGTCGGCGGACGTGATCCGGTTTCCGTAGAGCTGGAGGGACATGATCCCCGGGAAGACGATGGCGAAGGGGACGATGAGCCACAAGGCGGCGGCGAAGATAATGCCGAGCTGTCCCTGACGGAGGTCCCTGGCGGCCAGCGTCCTTTGGACGATGAACTGGTTAAGTCCGCAATAGTAGAAATTGGGGATCCAGAGGCCGAGGACAAGGGCCGTCCAGGGGATCTCGGGGTGACCCGCCGGCAGGACCATATGGAGCCGGGAGCCGCTACCCGCGAAGAACGGCCCGATACCGCCGATGGCGATGAATCCCAGGACCATGGTCACGAGACCTGCAACCAGCAGCCCGGAGCCCTGGATAAGGTCGGCCCAGGCCACGGCCTTCAGTCCACCCCACGTTGCGTAAAGGGCGGCGACGAAAGCGATGAACCAGACGGCCTGGTTGATGTCGATATCGAAGACTGTCCGCAGGGTCAGTGCTCCGGAATAGAGGACCGCCGTCGTGGTCACGGCCACGTAGATCGCGAGGGTATAGACGGCCATGATGCTCCTGGCGGCGGAATTGTATCGGTATTCCAGGTATTCGGGAATGGTATAGACGCCGGCCTTGAGGAAACGCGGCAGGAAAAAGATCGCCACGATGACGATGGTCACGGCCCCGAGGAGCTGGAACCCGGAGACAGCCAATCCGACCGAGCCTGCGGCTTGGCCGCTCATGCCCACAAATTGTTCGGTCGAGATATTGGCGGCCACGATGGAGAAGCCGATGAGGAACCACCGGAGGCCCCGGCCGGCCAGAAAGAAGTCCTCGGCGTCCTTCTCCTTCCGGCTTTTGATCAGGCTCAGGAGGACGACGGCCGCGATGAAGACAAAGAAAACGGCTATATCGAGAGCGCTCAGGGACACTGTTCTAACTTAACCTTACTTTGAAAATTTGACGAGAACGACCCCGTGCCGGGGGACACTCGCTTGGAACTCGTTCCTGAAGATCCCGAGGTCCTTCTGCCGCCAGAGGTCGCGGACCGTTCGTTTTCCCTCTAAGCCCAGGTCGGCCCAGCGGGCCGTTACGGGGACCTCGCCCTCGCCGCGGTTGAAGAGACCCACGGCCTTGGACCCGTCTTCCAGGTCCCTGGCCCAAACCTCAAGGGCGCCCGTTTTCGAGATCCGCCACCCGGGCCGACCCAGGGGGTCCTGGTCGACCTCGATGACCTCGTCGTTCATGAGAAGGCCCATGGTGAAATCGTCCAGGCGGGTGATATCGCCGCTGAAGATAAGGGGCGCGGCAACAAGGCACCAGAGCGAGACATGACTGTACTGCTCGTTCGGCGTTAGCGGCGTCCGGGCCGTCCCGCCCTTCCAGTCGCTCAGGTAGCCGAGGAGGAGGTAATCGGGGTCGTTCCAGGCGCCGGGACCTCCGTAGCGGTGGAGATTGTTCTTTGCATAGACCTCGAACCCGTCGCGGAAGAGCGCGGCAGGAATGCCTTCGAAGCTTCCGCCGAGGTCGCCCGCCGTCCTCCAGCTGTTGCCTCCGACGTCCTTGCCCCACTCCCAGACCCTGCCCATGCCGTACTGGCAGAGATTGAGGACGATGTCCCGGGGCTGTCTCTTGAGAACGGCGCTGATGAGCCGATAGGGCTTCTGGAGCTCCGGCAGGCCCTCTCCTCCGGCGACATCGGTGTAGGAACACCAGTCGTATTTGAGGAAATCGAAGCCCCATTCGACAAACCGTTCGATGTCAAATTCCTCATGTTGCCAAGCGCCGATATGCCCGGCGCACGTGGTTGGGCCCGGGGACGTGTAGATCCCGGCCTTCAATCCTCTGGAGTGGATGTAGTCCGTAAGAGATTTCATGTCGGGGAAACGTTTGTTGGCGTTCACCTTGCCCGATGAGTCGCGTCCCTCACCTTGAAGGGTCGGGTCGTCGGAATCCGGTTTCACGGCCCAACAGTCATCGATGTTGACGTACATGTAGCCGTGGTCGGCCAGACCGCTCGTGACCATGGCGTCGGCGGCGTCGCGCATGATCTTGTCCGTGACGTGGTTCTCCCAGACATACCAACTGTTCCAGCCCATGTGCGGAGTGAGGGCCAGGGTATCGCCGCAAACGATCTTGAACTCCCGCCCGGCCGTCCCCAGCCTGTTCTCGGCCTTAAGCGTGATCCGATATTCGCCCCGCACCTCGAGCCGACCCGAGATCCGGCCCGTTTTCGGGTCGATTTCCAACCCCTTTGGAAGGCCTTCGGCCGAAAACGTCATCGGCCGCTCCCCGGTGGCCGGGATGGTGAAGAGAAACGGCGAACCGGGCCTGATCCCGAAGATCTTCGTCCCGTTGATCCGAGGTTTAGGGCCCGATCTTGGGGTCAGGACAAGAGCTTCTTCGACGTTGGGTGCGGCGGCCAGGGCGGTGAAGATCAACATTAGGACATTGGCATACATAATGACCTTTTTCGAGCTCATGCGTCTCTCCTTCATCTGAATTCGATTGTCCACGGTCCAGGATCACATGCTCCGGGCCACCGATCCGCAGGGGCCTGTTTCAATCCGCGGGTTTATCCTTACTTTGACGCGACCCGGGTGTCGCGGTTCAGCACAAAGGTCAGTGTTTCTCCGGCCCTGACCCGGTTCGCGCCGGGAAAATCCTTCTTCCCGAATCCTTTCAAGACGAACGTCCGGAACGGCACCTCCCCGCTGATGACGCTGAATGTCACGGAGGTCTTTCCTTCACCGGGGACCTGCTTGACTATGCCGTAGGCGTAGCCGTTCGACCAGAAGGCCGTCCCCTCCTTCGGCGCCAACTCGAGGCTCTCGTCCACTCCGGAATAACGGAAACCGGTCAGAGCGAGAACGGCCGCCCAGCTGATCATGGCCCGGCCGTAGTGATGGCCGCACTCGGCCTCGTCGTAGGGGTTCCGCTTGAGGCCGTCGTAGCGGTCCCGGACATCGGCGATGCACTTGAGGCCGTCTTCCGTCAGGCCCTCATAGAGCATCCCGACGGCCGCCGTATATTCGAATCCGGTCATGACCTCGGTGAAGTAGGGGAAAGGGTTGGCCGGGCGTCCGTCCGGGTAGCTGGCCATGAGCAGGGCCGATTCGCCGCCCAGGGCGAATGACCGCATGCAGTTGAAGTGGTCGGCGAGCGATGCCCGGTGATTGTATTTCAGAATGCTGCCGAGGGTCGTCCGGACGTTCTCCGGCTTGACCAGATAGCCGAGGCCGCAGACGTGGGCCAGGAGCTGGCCGACGAGTTGGTCGACGAGGCAGCCGTTCCCGAGCTGATAGTCCGGGTTCTTGAAATCCGTAGAGCCCATCCCCACGAGCAGGCTGGGAGCGATATGGGCCTTGTCTAAGGGGGGAACGATCTTGTGGATATAATATCTTCCGTTGAAGAGCTCGGCGTCGATCCACCGGCTGCCGTTGTCGAAGAGCGTCCGGCACGTTTTGGCGAACGCCTTGTCCCCGACCCGGGCGGCCATCTTCTCCGCCGCCTGCAGGGCCCCGAGATACCAGAGGCCCATCTGGGGATTGGGGCCGTAGTACTCGACGTCCATGGTGTTGTGCTGACAGCCTTCCATGACCCCGTCCTTATCGGCGTCCCAGCCTCCCTTGATCCAGCAGAACTCGACGGCCTTCTTGACGTTCGGCCAAAGCGACCGGAGAAAAGCGTCGTCCCCGGAGAGCTGCCAGTCGCGGTACATCTTGATGATACAGCCCATCTGGCCGTCGGCGGCCGCCTTGCCCCAGCGCGTTCCGTCGAGAGGCAGTTTTGCCCGGAAGCTCATGAGCCCGTCCGGATCGGTCTGTTGTCCGAACTCGACCTCGCGCATCGACCGGGCGATATCCCCGAAGAGAAAGGCGACCGCCTGCTCGTAGTTCCAGACGTGCGTGCAGGACCCGAAGCAACAGCCTTCCTTGTCGTTGCAGCCCTCCCAAGCGAAGAACCGTCCGTCCTTGGTGCGGAAAAAGGTCTGGCTGCGGAGCGTGCTCAAATTGAAGAGCGCGGCCTCCTTGACGACCTCCGGGAGATCGCTCCGCAGGAACGCGGAGACAAAGGCAATGGTTTCTTCTTCGAGCCGATCGATCTCGGCGGCCGTCCGCTCCGCGGCGTCCCAGGCGTCCTTGTATAGGGTTGTGTAATAATTGCCCAGGCAAGTCTCGGACCAGGCGAAGCGGTTGGGGAAGTGCCAGGTCAGGAAGAACCGGAATTCCTGTTTTCCTCCGGCCGGGATCGAAGCCCGGACGGCGAGAGAGGCCCGGGGCGTGTCCCCGGAAGCCGCCCGCTCCGTGAGCGTCCCGTCATCCGTAAGATCGTCCCAGAAATCGAGAAGGGGCGTTCCCCAGGCGTCCGGAAGCCAGGACGTCCTGAAGGAGGCGCCCTTTTCGGCGGGTGTGGTCAAGGAGATCGTGCCCCACTGTTCGGCCGACGGATCCACGCCTTCCGATGACATGAAAACGCCCCGGACAAAGCGTCCTTCGCGGAACTCGTTTCGGTTCTTTTTCGCCAGGGATTTCGTGCCGTCGTTGCCGATGAAATTTTGGAGCGAGCCGCAGACCGTGACATCGAGCTCTTTTTCCGTTGTGTTCGTGACCTCGTAAGTCAGGATCGCGGCGGGAATGCCGCTTGATTCGAGGTCGGCGGGGACGAGGGGATTGAACGCCTTGATCGCAACCTTCACGGGAAGGGCGCGGTCCGCCAGTCTGACCCGACCGAACGGATAACCCGCGTCGAACGCACACTCCGCGAAACAGGGAAGTCCATGGTTTGTGGCGTCCTTGACGCCCTCGGGTCCGTTGTAGTCGGTGACCTCCACGGGGCCTTGAAGGGCCCTCGCGAGCGGCGGGCCGTCCGGCGACTTGACCCGGATGGCGAAGAAGGTCGCGGCCGGGTTGAACCCTTTGGCCGGCCGGTTCACGACCTCCCAATCGCGGAGGTCGCCTCTTCCGCCCAGAGAGACCGTTCCCGTGCCGATGCCCCCCAGGGGAAGGGCGATTCTCCTGAGATGGCCTTGGTCGTAATGCTTGAGGAAAGGCCAATCCTTCGTGTCGCCGGCCGCGGGCTGAGAGAAAAGGATGACGGCGGCGACGGCCGCGAGTCCTGCGCTGATCGCGCGCTTTTTGTGGACGGACATGGGGAAACTCCTTCCAAATGCGAAATGCCGTCGGCTGGAAAACCGGCCGCTCAACCCGTTCTCCCGGCTGGGAATATCATAGCTGATCGGCGCTCTTTGTGATGCGATCTGAATTCTGGCATGAGGAGAACGGCCGTATTGTACTCTAAGCGTTTTTTTCAAGGCAATCGAATATTTCCCAAATTTGCCGAAAGGATTCTTTCTTCTCAAGCGATGACGCAGACTTTTGATGATACCCGGAATTCCAGGGACACGATACCAATTCCAGAAAATGGATTCATGTTCCGGAATATTGATTCCCGTGGTTGTTTGTGATAGAAAAAACAAATCATTATTCCGCAAGGAGGTTCGGATGAAGAAACTGGTCCTGACCGCGGCTGCCCTGGCCGTCATGACGCTTTTTCCTTATTGTAAGAAAGAGGATGTTGTTGTTAAGTACCCGGTCACAAAAAAGGTCGACCACGTCGACGATTACTTCGGCACCAAGGTCGCCGACCCCTACCGTTGGCTCGAGGACGACAACGCCGAGGAGGTCAAACAGTGGGTCAAGGCGGAGAACGACGTGACTTTCGAATACTTGGCGAAGGTCCCGTTCCGGGAGAAGATCCGGAAGCGGTTGACGGATATTTATAACTATCCACGCTATTCATCACCCATGCGCGCCGGCGAAACCTATTTCTTCTACAAGAACGACGGGCTTCAGAACCAATCCGTCATCTATGTTCAGAAGGGCCTTGAAGGGCAGCCGGAAGTTTTTATCGATCCCAATGCCCTCTCCGCTGACGGAACGGTCCGCGTCGGCCTTCTGAGCTTCTCCCAGGACTTCCGCTATGCCGCCGTCTCCAGGGGGGAGGCGGGCTCCGATTGGTCCGAGATCCGGGTCATGGAGATCGCCACGAAGAGCGAACTCCCGGACAGGACGCAGTGGGTGAAGTTCTCGGGCGCCGCCTGGCTCGGTGACGGCTATTTCTACAGCGGCTACGATAAGCCCGCCCCCGGCGAAGAGCTGAAGGCCAGGAACGAGTTCCAGAAGGTTTTCTTTCACAGGTTAGGTGACTCCCAGGAAAAGGACGTCCTTGTCTACGAGGACAAGGAAAACCCTCTGCGCTATCTGAGCCTGGACGTCGGAGAGGACAAAAAGTTCGCCTACCTGTCCGTTTCCGAGGGGACCTCGGGCAACGAGCTTTATGCCAAGGACCTCGCGAAGAAGGAGGCTAAGTTTGATCTCCTCGTCAATGGGTTCGCCAACGACAGCGCCGTCGTCGACAACGTCGGGGATAAGATCCTCGTTTACACGAACGTCGACGCCCCGAACTACCGGGTCGTCCTCATCGATCCGATGGCACCGGCCCGGGACAAATGGCAGACCATCATCCCGGAGAAGCCGGAGGTCCTGGCGGGGGGGGGCACGGCGGGAGGCCAACTTTTCTGCCAATACCTCAAGGACGCCAACACAAAGTTCTATCAGCACGAACTCGACGGAAAGCTCATCCGGGAGATCGAGTTTCCGGCCCTGGGCACAGCCGGCGGCTTCGTCGGCTGGAGGGACGACAAGGTCGTCTTCTACACATTCACTTCTTTCACCTTCCCGCCCACGATCTACAAGTATGACATCGCCGCGGGAACATCCGAGGTCTTCCGCAGGGCGGAGGTCAAGTTCAACCCGGAGGACTATGAAACGAAGGAAGTCTTCTACGCGAGCAAGGACGGGACCAAGATCCCGATGTTCATCGTCCATAAGAAGGGCCTCGTGCTTGACGGAAAGAACCCCGCCTTCCTGACCGCATACGGCGGTTTTAACATCAGCATGCAGCCGGGGTTCGATCCCTCGACGATCATCCTGCTCGAGAACGGAGGCGTCTTTGCCCAACCTTGCCTGCGCGGCGGAGGTGAGTACGGCGAAGCCTGGCACAAGGCGGGGATGCTCCTCAACAAGCAGAACGTCTTCGATGATTTCATCGCCGCGGCCGAATATCTCATCGGAGAGAAATATACCTCGAAGGATCTCTTGGCCGTGGAAGGGGGATCGAACGGCGGCCTCCTCATCGGCGCGGCCATGACCCAACGGCCGGACCTTTTCCGGGTGGCCTTCCCTGCGGTCGGGGTCATGGACATGCTCCGCTTCCACAAGTTCACCGTCGGCTGGGGTTGGGCGGTTGAGTATGGATCGAGCGACAACGAAAAGGACTTCCGGAACCTCTTGAGCTACTCTCCGCTGCACAACCTCAAGGCGGGTGTCTGCTATCCCGCGACGATGGTGACAACGGCCGACCACGACGACCGGGTCGTCCCGGCCCATTCGTTCAAGTTCGCGGCGACGCTCCAGGAGGCTCAGGCCTGCGCCAACCCGGTCCTTATCCGGATCGAGAGGCGCTCGGGCCACGGTTCGAGCAACATCACGAAGGCCATCGACCTCCTGACGGACATGTACAGTTTCATGTTCCGCAACATGAAGATCGTGCCGAACTATTAATACAAACGCATTAAATAGTTTGACATCTGACTTTAAGCGGCCAGGAGCCGCCCTCAGCCCCCCGGCCCCCGGGGAACCAGTCCCGTCGGTTCCCTCCATCGAAAAAGCCGATCTGGGAAGGGGGTCCAGGGGGATATCTCTCCCTGGCCGCAGGACGCGGCAGCGACCGAGGAGGGGAGGCAGGGAGCAAAGCGACTGTTGGAAGGGGGAAGGCGGAGCGGATTCCCCCTCCAAGCAAGTCGGGTCCCCCCTCCGCTACGGGGGCTTACGGGCGGCATCCAGTGCCGTTCATACATTGAAATTTTTTTTATGCGTTCGTATTAATGGGGATCGATGAGCGGGCGCCATTTGCGCATCAGGCGTTCGTTGAGGTCCGTGGGGGGTTGGGCGTCGGCCGGGAGAAACGGTTTATAGGGGGCTTTCTTGACCATCTCCTCAAACTCCGCTCGCAGCTTCTTAATCTCCTCCGGCCTGGTCAGAAGGTCGATGGCCGAGGCGGCGATAGCTTTGGCGCCGGCATTGAGCCCCTTCCATGCTGTCGAGCCGTTATAGCAGGCCACGGCCGACCAGTGGTGCCCGATCGTCCCGGGCACTCCGCCGGGAAAGCCGATCGTCGCCGTGGGGACGATGAGTGTTACATCGCCGACATCGGTCGAGCCGCCGCCGACGAAAATCTCTCCAGGTCCCTTCAATTTTTCGACCTGGGAGGGCATCCCTTTTTCCTCCGCCTTGAGTTCCTTCTGCAGGGCTTTGGCGAAGGTTTGCTCTTCATCTGTCCAAGAAGGCATGCCGACGAGTTCGATGTTCTTCTGGAAGACCTCGGCGGCGGCCTTGCTGCTGTGGCTCTGGTGGACGGCGCTGATAATCCGCACGGGCTCGAGCTCGGTTCCCGTGGCCAGTGCCCCCGCCTTGGCGCAATTGACGACGCGCTCGAACATGTCCGCGAGATCCTCGTCGGTGCTCCGGATGTAATACCAAACGCTGGCCCGGTCGGGGACGACGTTGGGAGCTTCGCCGCCCTCCAGGATGACATAATGAAGGCGGTGGTAGAGGGGGAGGTGTTCGCGGAGGAAGTTCGCCGCAATGTCCATGATCTCGACGGCGTCGAGGGCGCTCCGGCCGACCCAGGGCTCGCCCGCGCTGTGGGCGGTCTTTCCCTTGAAGGTGAAGATGGCCGACGAGATGGAGTTCCCGTTGGTCCCATAACTGGTTCCGAACCCGTCGCCGGCGTGATTGTCGATGACGGCGTCGACATCCTTGAACAGGCCGGCCCGGATCATATAGGGACGGCTGGCTAGGATCTCTTCGGCCGGAGAGCCGAAGACCTTGATCGTTCCCTTGAGGCCAAACCTGACCATGGCCTCCTTGACGGCGATAGCCGCGGCGGCCGCGGCTGTGCCCATCATGTTGTGACCGCAGCCGTGCCCCGGGGCACCCTCGACGACGGGCTCCTTTTTCGCGACCCGCCCCTTCTGGGAAAGCATAGGCAGGGCGTCGAACTCGCCCAGGAGGCCGATCACGGGCTTGCCATCGCCGTATGTCGCCACGAAACACGTGGGCATGCCGGCCAAGCCGCGCTCGACCATGAAGCCCGCTCCTTCGAGCGTGTCGGCCAGAAGCTTAGAGGACTTGAACTCCTGAAGTCCGAGCTCGGCGTAGGTCCAGATGGCATCCGAGATCTTCCCGAACTTCTCGACGGTTTCAGGCGTGGCCAGGAGGTCCAGGACAAGCTGCTTTTCTTTCGGAATCTTGACCTTGGGCGCGGCGGCGCCGGCCGTCCGGGCCATCATCATCAGAAAAACCGCGGCGACTAGGATCGCTCGCACTGAGACGGTTCGTTTCGTCATCGTGCCCTCCTCTCCCCGATCTCTTGTTTTCAAGTCGTGTATCATATACTCTTTGATTCGCCGATGTCAAAAAAATTGAATTTCCATCGGAGCAGGAATACAATCTTGTTTCGTGCACTGAGAACGTGAACGAAGGAGAAGACTGTTGAGTTTGAATCGAAGAAACTTCCTGAAAACGAGCGCGGGTGCCGCGGGGGCGGCTTGGGTCGGGGGACGCGTGTTCGCTTCTCCCGCGCAGGAGCCGAAAAAAGACGGCCCGATCGCGGACTTGAAACCCATGACGGATGGGATCGTCCGTATTTCGGACGCGGAACGCCTGGCCCGGATGGAGAAGGCCAGGAAGCTCATGATCGAGAACGGGATCGACGCGATCGCCATGGAGGGCGGTTCGAGCCTGGTCTATTTCACGGACGTCAACTGGTGGAACAGCGAACGGACCTTCCTCTGGGTCCTGCCCGCCCGGGGCGAGATGGCCTGGGTCTGTCCGAAATTCGAGGAGGACCGGGCCCGGGAGCAGATCCGTTTCGGAAGCGACATCCGGACTTGGGAAGAGGACGAAAGCCCATACCGGGCGATCGCCGATGTCCTTGCCAACCGCGGCCTCAGGACAGGGAAGATCGGGCTTGAAGAGCAGGTCCGCTTCTTCCTCTACGACGGCATCCGCAAGGAAGCCCCTGGAATTGACTGCGTCAGCGCCGACCTTGTGACCGTTGGCTGCCGGGTCATCAAGTCGCCGGCTGAGCTGGCCCTCATGCAGAGAGCCAACGACATCACGGTCGCCGCGTACAAGGCGGCCTTAGCCATGCTGAGAGAGGGTATGACCAAGGGTGAGTTCGGGGCCAACGCCCGAGCCGCTTTCAGCGCCCTGGGCGTTTCGGGCGGGATCGGGGCCGGCTTCGGTGAGCAGACGGCGTTTCCGCATGGCAGCATCAAGCCCCGGACGCTCCGCAAGGGAGACATCGTCCTCATGGACGGCGGCTGCGAGGTCGAGGGATACAGCTCGGACATCAGCCGAACCATCGTCTTCGGCGGACCCACCAAGAGGCAGCGGGAGGTCTGGAACCTGGAAAAGAAGGCCCAACTGGCGGCCTTCGCGGCGGCCAAGCCGGGCGTTCCCTGCGAGGCCGTTGACCTGGCCGCCCGCAAGGTCCTGACCGACGCCGGCCTCGGACCGGACTACAAAGTCCCGGGACTTCCGCACCGGACGGGGCACGGTATCGGCTTGGACGGCCACGAGGGAACCTACCTCGTCCGTGGTAATAAGACCCTCATGCGGCCGGGCATGTGCTTCACCAACGAACCTATGATCGTCATTCCCGGTGAGTTCGGTGTCAGGCTCGAGGACGACATGCACATCACGGACGACGGAGCGGAGTTCTTCAGCCAACCCAGCCCGTCGATAGAACAGCCCTTCATATGATAACGGTTGGATAGGCCGGACAAGAATAAAACCGGATAAGTCGGGCGCGAGAGCGCCGGTCTATCGGGTCTTGCGGAACTCTTCCTTTTCCAGTCTCTTGCGGGCCATCTCCTTCTCTTCCGCCGTTTCCGGGATAAGCTTTGGATCGGGTTCCATGGCCACCACGAATTCCAGCTCTTGCCGGGCCTTTTCGATCTCGTCCAAGGACAGGTAGGTGTCCGCCAGGTAGATCCGGGTAAGCCCGACCCCGGGGCCCATTTCCTTGGACTTCAAGAGGTGCTCCAGGGACTTCTTCTTGCTGCCGCCGGCGAAGCCGGGAAGTTCATGATACACGCGTCCCAGAACCCGGTCCGCCCCGCCGTCGTCAAAGGAGGGGTCGAGGGCCAGGACCTTGTTCATCTCCTCCTTGATGGGCTTGACCAGCGACAGGCTTTTGAGGATGCCCTTGGCCTCGCCGTAAACACCGTAATTGATGCCCAGCCAGTAATGGCCCTCGGGCTTGTCTCCGGCCAGCTGGATGGCCTTCTTGGCGTGGTAAATGCCCTGCTCGAAGATCCTCTTCTTATCACCGTTATTCCCGGTGTGGTCTCCGATCCAATATTCGACCCGGGCCATCCGCCAGTAAGCTCCGTAAGAATCCTCGCCCTTAACCAGGGCTTCCTGGCATTTGCCCAGGACCTCTCTTGCCTTGGCCAGATCTCCCCGCTGCTCATAGAGGCTGTCCGCCTGCTGAATGAGGCTTCCGTTCTCCTGGGCGCGGCAGAGAGGCGCCAAGAGGACGATGAATAGGATCGATACGAAAATTTTAATCTTCATGTCCGGTTCTCCTTTGTTAACTCAGCCTCTTCGGCATGGCTTCCCTAGATTACAGCGGTTCCCGGCGGCTTTCAAGAGGAATGACGGGACCGAAAATTGCCGATGGGATACTTTCTTCTCATGCGATGACGTCGACTTCTGGTGATATCCGGAATTCCGACTTAGGTCCTATCGTAAGCATCTCTTTTTATGTGATTATGTGTTGTCTGGAGGCCGGTCGGGGGATTCGTCGGCACGCTTTTTTGCCCCGGCGAGGGCAAGTGCGAGCGGCCTGGAGCCGCGCTTGGCCTCCGGCCCCCGGGGAACCAGTCCCGTCGGTTCCCCCCATCGGATAAGCCGACGGGTCCCCCCTCCGCTACGGGGGCTTACGAGCGCCATCCAGAGCCGCCCGGTAAGAATTTGGCCCTTATTGATTCAATCGCAAGAAAAGAGATGCTTCTGGGGTGTGACCGGCCATTGTCTGAACCGGGGCGTTTGCTGTAAAATAGAATGTCGCCCGGAAGCTTTCGCGCGCCGGACGAGG
>CAZSMW010000207.1:0-1666 GCA_964607985.1 uncultured Eubacteriales bacterium | reverse complement strand
GCCGGGAAGGTGCTGCCGAAGCAGTCTTCCTTGTTGGCGTCGATGTAGTTGCAACCGCCGCAGACATGGCAGGGCGAAAAGTCAAAAGCGTCGACCTTCTCCCGGAACTCCCGGTATTCCTTGGAATCCCAGATCGCCTTGAGATCGCCATCTCGCACGTCCCCGACGAAATAGGCTTCTATGGCTCGCTCGTTCCCATAGAGATAGGACGTGTGGGAATGCAACAGCCCCATGCACGGGCTGACCTTCCCGTCCCAGCGGACGAATGTGCACCGCTCCCTGATGAACCGGCATGATTTGATCTCGGTCCGGACGGGGTTCCCCATCAAGGTCAGGTTGTCGTACCCCCGGAGAAGGCTGAAGACGGTATCTTTCGTCAGATTGTTGATGTCAAGCCTCGGCAGGCTGATCTCAGCTTTTCCCGGCACGGACGCGAACGTTTCCAGGGACAAGGCGAGACTGCAGACCATCTCCCGCTCCATCGCTTCGTTGTATGGAAGGACGTTCGTCACCGAAACGAAGCGCGCCCCCACGGTCTCGATAAGCCGGTTGATATTTTTCAGGTCGTCTATGTTCTTCTTCATGACGACGAAGGCGATCCCGACGTCGATCCGGCGAGATCCCCGCCGATTGAGCTCCTGGAGGCGCTTGAGGCTCGAAACGACGGCCTGGAAACCCGCTCCCTCGCGGATGTCCTCGAAGCTCGCCTCCGTGACGCCGTCGAAGGAGACCCAGAGCCCGTCCAAGCCGCTCTCCATCAGGCCCGCGAGCATGGCGTCATCGAGGAGCGTGCCGTTCGTGACCATTTCGACCCTGACGCCCAGGCCCTTCATCGCCCGGACCATGCGCAGGATGTCAGGATGGATGGTCGGCTCCCCGAAACCGCCGAACATGACGGATCCAAGATGGGGGAACCGCCGGAGCCCGTCCGCCAGCCTGTCGAACGTCGCGGCATCCATGTCCCCCATCCGCTCCTTCCAGCTCTTCCGGATGCAGATCTCGCAGGTCAGGTTGCAGCGCGACGTCGGCTCGAGGTAGACCCGGGACAAGCTGTGGATGTTGGGCCGGACCTCGACCCGTCCGCCCTCCTCGATGATCTCCAACTCGGCCCCGGGCTCGAGGCCCAGCTTCCCGACGACTTCCGGTGGGACCGCCAGACAGCCGCCTAATCCGGCCTTCACCCGGTAGCTCTTCTTGCGCGGCACGACGGGAATGCCGTTGAGGGGCCCCGCCTCGAGCTCACCCTTCTCCGTGTAGTTCCGGCCGCCTTCACCCATAACACGCCCTCACTTTCTATATCGGGGACACGATAACCGTTTCCGAATTAATTTCTGGACGCAAAATCCAGGGGAGATTTAGGAAATTCGGAAATTGGTATTGTGTCCCCATTTTAAAAATATCTTTTCTTGAAATAGAGCGCCACGTTGACCAGGCCGATCATGACCGGGACCTCGACGAGGGGCCCGATGACAGCCGCAAAGGCCTCCCCCGAATTAATGCCGAAGACGGCCACGGCAACGGCGATGGCCAGTTCGAAGTTGTTGCTCGCGGCGGTAAACGACAGCGTGGCGGTCTTGCAGTAGTTTGCCCCCGCTTTGCGGCTCAAGAAGAACGAGACGAGAAACATGACGACGAAATAGATGAGAAGCGGCACGGCGATGCGCAG
>CAZSMW010000206.1:0-7930 GCA_964607985.1 uncultured Eubacteriales bacterium | reverse complement strand
GAGGCGAGTTTGTCCCGGCCGACAAAAACCCCGGCCCCTGGAAATCCGCGGGCGACCATGAAAGGCTCGTCGCCGCCCTGCCGCCATGTCCCCTTGAGCCCGGTCCCGTCGGAGAGAACGCCCCCCTCCTTCTCCCATTGTCCCCTGTAGCCTCTGGACACCAGGGCCGGCCTCCATCCCCGGTCCAGGAGGCGGGCGATGAGTTCCATCGCCAACGGGGTCTTCTCCGAACCTCCGAAAGAGATGTTCCCGACGCTCACGACGGGCAGGGGCGCCTTCCGGGGCTTGAGGTTCCCCTTGTCGTAAAGATCGCCCTTGATCCGGCAGACGAGCCTCGAGACGGGCGAAAAAAGAAGAAGAAGGGCCTTCATTCATGCCGGAATATACAACAGACGTTCGCGCCTGTCCAGTTTGGGGCCGCACCTTTACAAGATCGGGTCAATTCTTTATAATGACCCAATAGGGCCATCCCATTTAGGAGGTTTTGAATATGAAAAAACGAAACATTGCTGTGTTCTTATTGATCATTGTCGCGTTCTTCTCCTTCTCCTGCCGGAAAAAGGCCCAGGTGAAGGGTGTCGAGTTCACCGTGGACTTTTCCGACAAGAACCTGACGGACAATCTCATCACGAACGTCGAATACAAGTGGAAGACGACGGCGGAATTCCAGAAGATGTCCGCGGACTACAGCGTTTTCGTCCATTTTTGGCACAACAACAACATGCTTTTCCAGGATGACTATGTCCCTGACGTCCCCACCTCCAATTGGGAGCCCAACAAAGAATATTCATTCAAACGCCGGATCTACATTCCTCCCTTCATCGACGAATTCGACCAGCAGTTCAAGGGCGATGAAACCCTCAAGCTGTCCATCGGGCTTATTTCTCCTTTCGATAGGACGGGAAAATCGAACATCCAGATGTTTGAAAAGAAATTGAAGGTCACGCCCCCGCCTCCCGACACCCCGGCGATCATCTACGAACAGGGCTGGTACCAGCAGGAAACCGACCCGAAGGCCTTCCTCACGCAGTGGAGGTGGACGGAGAAAGAAGCCCGGTGCATCATCGACAACCCGCTGCGCGACGCCCTCCTGGTCGTCAAAGGCGGCCTCAACATAGACGTCCTCAAGGACCAGAAGGTCATCATCAAGATCAACGACATAGTCCTGGACGAGTTCATCCCGACCGGGGGAAGCTTCGACAAGTCCTACGACATCAAGAAGGACATGCTCGGCGGCGAGAACGAGTTCAGGCTGGTCATCGCTACGGATAAGACCTTCATCCCCGCTCAGGTCCTCCCGGGTTCGGCCGACCCGAGGGAGCTGGGAATTCAGGTTTCGTTCATCTATTTCCGATGAGGGGAGGGGTGCCGGCGGACGTCAGCGGATCCAGATTTGGGGCACGCCTTCCCGCTTGGTGCCGGCGATGAAGGCGTCGAGTTCTTCCTTAGCCGCGGCTTCGTCCCGCTGGGCCTTGAGCAGTTTTTCGTAATTCTCGCTGATCTGCTGCTGGATGCGGTCCCGGGCGGTCATGTCGTCCAGACTGTAGAACTCCTGCCAGAGCCCGTTCATCTTCATGGTCAGCAGGTCCACCATTTCCTGGGCCTTGTTCCACCGGTCCTCGAGTTCGGTTTTCCTCGCGTTGAACTCCTGATCGGTGAGGACCGGTTCCTGATCAGACGGCGGGGTCTCCTCGGGGGGCGTTTGCTCGACGCCGGGCGGATTCGCCTGCTGCGGCTGGGCGTTTTCGCCTTCCGGAGGCGTCACGGCCTCAACGGCCTCCTCGGGGTTCTCGGCTAGGTCCTCTTCACCGGTCTTGGCCGGCTGGCCTGATGACACGGCCGGTTTCTTCTTGATCTTGGCCAGGTCATCGTTGGTTACGATGGTCGTTTTCCCCTTCGCGGCGGCCCGCCTTTCCTTTTCCTTCTTGGAGAGTTCGGCCAGGCTTTGGGCGCTGAGGAAGGACACCATTAAAAGAGGAAGAAATAGAATCGCTAAGATTTTCTTGTTCATATTTACCCCTAAGGATATTATCGGACGATGGGAAGTGTTTGTCAATCTTTCGATTTTCCGGGAGTCTGCGGCTCCATGTCCCCTGACGTCGCCGTTCGGGCCCGCAGCTCATTTCCGTCCGTAGAGAACTCGACGGCCCCGTCGCGGTCCGTCCGGAAGACGCGGGCGCCGGTCAAGGCATACCTGTCCAGGACCGCCTGCGCCGGGAAGCCGTAACGATTGTCCTCCCCGACCGTGATGACCACATATTCCGGAGATACTCCGGCCAGGAACTCGGCTGAACTCGAGGAATCGCTGCCGTGGTGGGGCGCTTTCATCACCCGGCTCCTGATACCGGGGACCGCCTCCAGGATCTCGGCCTCAGCTTTCCGTCCGATGTCTCCGGGCAGGAGAAAGGACGCCCCGCCGAAGGTCAGCTTGAGGACGATCGATTGGTCGTTTTCGACAAAGCGCGAGTTGACGTCCCCGCCCTCCGGCGGGTGAAGGGCCTCGATGACGGCCCCGCTTTCCTGACGGACGAATCCCCTGGTGACCCTTAGCCTGGGGACCCGGGACCCAAGGGCTTCGCCCAGGGCCTGGTAGGCTTTGCTGTCCTCCGGACTTTCAGCCTCCCAGAACTCGCCGATCCGGAAGTTGCGGGCGACGGCCGGCAGGCCGTTGATATGGTCGGGGTGGGCGTGTGTCAGGACCAGGTCGTCGATCCTCTTGATCCCCTTCCTCCACAGAAAGGGGGAAACCACCCTCTCGCCCACGTCGAACGAGCCTTCCGGGAACCCGCCGCCGTCGATAAGCATCTTGCGGCTGCCGGGGAACTCGACCAGGATCGAGTCTCCCTGTCCGACGTCGAGGATGGTGACCTTGAGGTCGGAGGATGTGGACGGGAAGGGATAGGTGATGAGGACGAGGAAGAAGGCCGCGAAACCCGCGAAGACGATGGGTCTCTGGCCCTTGAACCGCCGCGGTGCCAAGAGGAGCAGCAGGAAGGCAAAATAGCCCAAGAGGACGATCCGGGAAGGGGTCGGAATCCGGTAGGAGATGAATCGGACCGGGTCGAGAAGGTGACTCAGCCAGGAGAAGATCCGGACGAGCTCGCGCAGACCGAAAGCCATCGGCTTAGCCAGAAACGGGGCGGCGAAAGAGAGCGGCAGGAAGACGTAGCCCGCTCCCATGACGAAGCCGACGAGAGGAACGGCTGCGTAGTTGAGGATAAGAGAAGAAAAAGTCACCCGGTTGAAATCGCCGACAAGGATGGGCAGGACCCCGATGGAGGCGGTGATGGACATGACTGTCAGCTCGCTCGCCTTTAGGGGGAGCTTGGGAAAGAACTTGATGAGCTTGGGATAGAACAGGATGATGGCGAGCGTCGCCGCGAACGTCAGCTGGAACCCCAGGTCGAAAAGGCTGAACGGGTTGGCCGCGAGGAGGATGAAGGCGCTGAGCGAGATGGTGTTGATGAGGTGGACGTCCTTCCAGAAGAGCTTTCCGGTCAGGAAGCAGAGGGTCATAATGACGGCCCTGAGGACGGAGGGGCTCCCCTCGACGAGCAGGGCGTAGAAAACGAGGCAGGCAATAAGGACCCCGTAGGAGGTCCTTAGGGGGACCCTGATCAGCTTGAAAAGCGAAAAAAAGAGAAAAGTAACGATGGCGATGTGAGCGCCGGAGATCGCGAACAGGTGGTAAAGTCCCGTCTTTTGCAGGGACAGGACCATCCCGGGATCCATGCGTCCGTCGTCTCCAAGAAGCAGGGCTTCGAGGACCGCTCCTTCGGGGGAGATCCCGGCCGGCAGGGGCCGGGGAAAATAGCGTTCGAGCTGCTTCTGGAGGGCCTGGCGGAGAACGGAGACGGCGTGGAACACGGAAGTCTTTTTTCCGCGGGCCGTCAACTCGATGAGCAGGGGGCTCTTGGTGAAGGCGCGGTTATGGATGCCCTGGCTCTTGAGGTAGCGGGCGTAGAACGGGCTGTTGAAGTTATTGAAATCCTTCGACGCGTAGATACGGGCCGAGACCTTGATCTTGTCACCGGTGAAGAGCTCGGGCCTGGGCGGGACCTCCGCGGACCGGGGCACCATGAGCCGGAGTCTTCCCCGGACCTCTTCCTCCCTGCCGCTGGAACGGACCTTTTCCACGTCGAGGATGAGGGCGTCGCGATCGATCTCGTGGCTGGGCGACCGGGCGAGGGTCCCGAAGAGATCGGCGTAGTCGTCCAGCTTCAAGGCGTGAAGGGCGTTGGTCTCGTATTCCTTATCGCGGTGAGCGGTCAAAGCCGCCCCGAAAAAGACGGTCGCGGCCAGGGTGAGGACGAAGGCGGCCCGGTTTTTCTTGATGATAAAAAAAGTCCAGGCCCCAAGAAGGCTCGCGATAAGAGCTGGGGCGGCGGCCGCGGTTGGCAGGACGGGGACGGATACGGCCACGATCCCGGCGATCAAGGCGATGGCCAGGAAGAGAAAGGGAAAGGGCATGGATCCTAGAGGATCGAGGGGGGCGACTCGAGGGAATTCTGTTTGTCCAGGGAATCGAGGAGGAGGTGACACATCAGCTTGATCCCTAACGCGATGCTCCGTTCGTCGGGATTGAAGTTCGGGCTGTGAAGGGCGGCCGTCGTCGCCTGGGAAGGACTCTTGACTCCGAGGAAAAAAAAGAACCCGGGGATCTTCTGGGCATAAAAGGAAAAGTCTTCGGCCACCATCTGGGGTGGGAGCGGCAGGACCTTGTCCTTGCCAAGGATGCCGATGAGGGTCGGGAGCATGGTCTGTCCGAACTCGGGGAGGTTATAGACGGAGGGGAGGGTTGGCCGGTAGTCAAACGTCGAGGTCGCGCCGAAGGACTGGGTGATGCCTTTGACGACGCTCTCCATGAGCTGCGGGATCTTCTTCCTATTGGTCTCGCTCAGGGCCCGGACAGTTCCCTCAAAGGTCACCTTCTCGGCGATGATGTTGGAGCGCACTCCGCCTTCGATTTTGCCTATGGTCAGGACGGCCGGGTCCACGGGATCGATGGAGCGACTGATCACGGACTGGAGCGTCGTGATGATCTCGGCGGCCAGGACGATGGCGTCGATGCCTTCCTGGGGCCTGGCGCCGTGGGCGCTCTTCCCCTTAACCGTGATCTCGAACCAGTCCGAGCCTGCCATGATGTCCCCGGTCGAAAAATAGACCTGGCCAACGTTCTCCGGCCAGACGTGAAGGCCGAAGATGGCCCCGACCGTGGGATCGTCCAGGACGCCTTCCTTGATCATCAGGGCGGCGCCGCCCTCCTCGTCCTGGGGCGCCCCCTCCTCGGCCGGTTGGAAGATAAACTTGACGTTTCCCTTGATCTTGTCCTTGATGTCGCTGAGGACCATGGCGACACCCAGGGCGATCGAGGTGTGAACGTCATGGCCGCAGGCGTGCATCACGCCGGGGTTGAGCGACTTGAAGGGGACGCTTGTCGTTTCCTGGATGGGAAGGGCGTCCATGTCAGCCCGGATGGCCACCGTCGGTCCCGGTTGTCCGCCGCGGAGGAGCGCGACGACACCGGTCTTGGCCACGCCCGTTTTGACCTCGAGGCCCAGCGAGTCGAGCTTGGCCGCAACCAGCTTGGAGGTTTCGTATTCCCGGTTGCTCAGCTCGGGGTTCATGTGGATGAAACGGCGGAGCTTGGTGATCTCCGTCTTGTGCTTCTCGATCCCCTGGTCGATCTTGAGGGCCGTCTTCGTGTCCACGGCCAGGAGCCACAGGGGGGCAAGGCTGACGGCGAGAATCAAAAGGATGACAAGGATCCTATTTCTCATGAATTCATTATTTTTCCGGTTCTTCCGGATATTCAGGGACCTTTTTCGAGTATTCTTCCTTTTTCTTCTCGATGTATTCCTTGATGGCCTCGATGCCCTCGCTCGTTTTCTCCTTGACGACCCGGATCCCCTTCTCGGCTTCCTTGGCGATCTTCTCGTAACCTTCCTTGGCCATTTCGCTCGTTTTGGCGGCCTGGTCTTTGATCTTTTTCCGGGTCTCCTTTCCGCTGGCGGGGGCGAAAAGGATTCCCAGGACGAAACCGGTGGCCGCCCCGACGAGGAACGTCACTAACGTGTCAATGAGGTGAGAGTCTTGGTTCTCGGACATGTCATTTCTCCTTTCGTTTTTTCAGCTGCCGCCAACCCAGACGGGCCAGGGGGTAAAGGATAAGCCAGTACTTGGAGGCCGGACGGACGATCTTCGTGGTCAAGAAAAACATCGTTTCAGAAAGGCCGGCGAGGGTCTTCTTGGAGGATTCGAGGATCTCTCCGACGTCATCGATTCGGGAGTTCACCTTTTGCTCGATACCTTTGAGGCCTTCAGCCAGCTCCCTGAGCTCGACGAGCGTCCGCTCACCCTCCCGGGCCGTCCTCCGGATCTGGACCAGGAAGAGGACAAGAAAGACGACGGCGACGACGAAGGCGATGGAAAGGACGAGGAACAGGGTCTGGTTCAAAGTCAGCAGCATATCGGTTTAACAATAGGATAAATAGAGGCCGTTGTCAATCGAAGCATCCTCTATTTATACAAAATCTTCCGGATGTCCTTGATATTGTGCCCGTTCTCGATGGAGGCCAGGACATCAGGATAACGCTCGACTTCGCCGCCGCGGACGGCTTCCTCCCAAGCGGCCAGAAGCGGATCGGGGATGAACGCATGTTCGGCCCTGATGGTCCGGTTGATGCCCCGGAGGGCCAGCCATTGCGTGATCATCAGGAGGGCAAGGGCGTAAAAAGCGATATTGGGACCGGGGAGGATGGCGGCCAGCCCGCTAATGGGAACGAGGATCGCTTCACCCGCCAGAACGAGGATGTGGGCGGTCCGTTGTTTTTGAAGGAAGACCGAAAACTTGAGGTGAACCGTGCTTTCGTCGGTGGAATCCGCGTAAACGATCGGCAGGCATCCGTCCTTGAGCCTCAACGCCCGTTCGAAGGCCTGCTCCATGCGGAGCGTCCTGTGCGGGAGGAGCATGAGTTTCTTTTTGGCCAGCTCCCAGACCTTCCGGGACCTCGAAAATTTGACCTGGATCGGCTTCGCGGGGTCCGAAGAAAAATACCGCCAGCGGTTTTTATAGTCGCGAACGAAAAAGAATTTCATCTTTACTTTCTTTTATTTAATAGATAAATGAAGAACGGGGCGCCGACGGCGGCCGTGATGACACCGATCGGAAGCTCGGTGGGAAAGAGGAGCGTCCTGGCCAGAAGGTCGCAATAAATAAGGAAAACGCCGCCCGCCAGCGAGGAAAAGACGAACAGATAGCGGTGGTCCGGCCCGATCAGGATGCGGACCCAATGCGGGACAACAAGCCCGACGAACCCGATGATCCCGCTCGCGGAGACCGAGAGGGCCGCAAGCAGCGTCGATAGGGCCAGGAAGATTTTGCGCACCCGGACGACCGGACAGCCAAGGGACTGGGCCGCCTCATCGCCCATGACTAAAAGGTTCATGTCCTTGGCAAGCCATTGGGCCGCGCCAAGGCACAGAACGACGTAGGGGGCGATGGCGCCGACCTGCCGCCAATCGGCGAGGGCGAAACTTCCCAGCAGCCAGAAAACGGCCTGCTCGAAAGAGTCGGATTTCATGAAGAGCAGGAAGGAAGTCATGGCCGAGGCCATGGCGCCCGCCGCGATCCCCGTCAGAAGGAGGGTTTCCACCCTGTAGAGGTCCTTCCTCCGGGAGAGAACGTAGACAAAGGAAACGAGACCGAACCCGGCGGCGAAGGCGAAGACGCTTTGGCTGGAGAACCCGAGGACAGTGACGTTGATGCCGAAATAGATGCAGACGACGGCCCCGAACGAGGCGCCCGAGGAGGCGCCGACGACAAAGGGATCGGCCATCGGGTTCTGGAAATATCCCTGGAGGATGGCCCCCGAGAGGGAAAGAGCCGCCCCGACCAGGAAGGCCAGAAGAACCCGGGAAAGCCTAAGGT
>CAZSMW010000205.1:0-6278 GCA_964607985.1 uncultured Eubacteriales bacterium | reverse complement strand
TTGAGCTTCTCGCTGGTAAGCAGGCCGGCGGCGATCGCCGGCAGGACGGCGTTCTTAGATCCGCTGATCCGAACTTCTCCCTGGAGCCGCAGGTCTTGGGTCCCCCGGATCCGAATTCTTTCCATAAAAACAATTCTAAGGGTTTGGCCCGGAAAAGGCAAGACACACGGCTCGCATTTCGTTTCGTATGAGAAGGAATTCTAGGCTCGGGACGCGCCCTCCGTCGGCCGCGGCCTGGAGCCGCCCAGTAAGAATGAGGACCCATGCCCGCTCCCCCTTCCAACGACCTCCTCCGGGCATCGCCCCTGCGCCATTGTTTTAATCACACGAAAGGAAATAATATGCACGTTGACAGCTATAATCCTCAAAAAATACAATGGGGGCATTCCGATGGAACTTTTTCCCGGGCAAATCCGTCAATCAAGGTGAATTGAGTGGAATTGAACAAGGTCATTCAACAATGCCTGCAAGGCGACAGAGAGGCTTGGGAAATGCTCGTTAACGCGTACTCCAGAAAGGTCTTCAACATGGCCTACCAGTTCTCCGGGAGCGCCCAGGAAGCTGAGGACATGACCCAGGAGATCTTCCTCAAGCTCTACAGCTCCCTCCGAAAGTACGACTTCGCCAGGAATTTCACAGCCTGGCTCCTGACCCTCGCCAAAAACCACCTCATCGACGAGTATCGTCGGACCAAGTGGGAGAAGACACGGCGGGACGAATTCAATGATCAGGTCATCGCCCAGGATGCCTTCTCCGGCCCCGAAAGGAGCCTCGTCCGGGAAGAGAACAAGAAACTCGTCTGGGAAAGCCTCGATCGCCTTTCGCCGGAGATCCGGATGGCCGTCATCCTCCGGGACATCCAGGGTCGGACCTACGAGGAGATCGCCGAGAGCCAAAGCCTCCCGTTAGGGACCGTCAAGTCAAGGGTGAACCGGGGACGCCTGCAGCTGGCCCGGATCCTCAAAGACAGGCAAGGAGAATTGACATGAACGACGCGCACATGGAGGAGCTTCTTTCGGCCTACCTGGAAGGCGGACTGGACGAATCCCGGGCCGCCGACGTCGGCCGACACTTGGCGTCCTGCCCCGATTGCAGCCTCCTGCTCGAAGCCATGAAAGACGTCCGGGAAGCCCTCGGGGCGCTGCCGGAAGTAGATCTTTCGCCGGCCCTTCTCCGAAAGCTCTACGCCATCCCGGAGAAGCGGCGGTTCCGCCTGGTTCCGGACTTTTTGCTCCGCCCCTCGCTCCAGCCGGTCTTTGCCGGCGCCACCGGCTTGCTCATCTTCGTCTCGTTCCTGGCCTTCAGCCCCGGCGGCAGGACGTTCCAGAAGAGCGTCAACCGTCAGCTCCACATCGGCTACAGCAAGGTCGAGAGGCTCTACGCCAAGGCCGGCTCCCTGACCGACGAGATGGGCTCCTACAAGGAAACGATCCTCGGCTCCCTCAAGAACGTGAAACTCTTGAAGAAGGGCGGGGAACAATAAATCAAAACACATGGAGGTTAACATGGAAGAAAAGATCATCATTCAGAAGAGGCCCCCAAAGTCTCCTGCGGCGGCGGGCATCCTGTCCGGCCTTTTTCCCTTCGGGATCGGGGCCATGTACAACGGCCAATACTTCAAAGGGATCATCTACCTGTTCATCTTTGCCGGCCTGGTGACCATGCAGGGCCACGGCAAGGGCCAGCCGTTCTTCGGCCTGATCCTGGCCGGGTTCTATTTCTACCAGATCATCGAGGCCGTCCAGTCGGCCGGCGCTATCAACCGGCGGGCCCTGACGGGTCAGGAGGACGAAACCGCGAAGATCGAGGACCAGATCCTCGAGCCGGCCAAAGCGGGCTCGGTTTTCTGGGGAATTATCCTCATCGGCCTGGGCGCCCTGCTCCTCCTGGCCAATTTCGACGTCGTCAATTATGACGTCCTGTTCGACCTCTGGCCGGTGGCCTTGATCGGACTCGGGCTGAAGTTCGTCATCGACTATGCCCGGGCAAAGAAGGAAAAATGACCATGGCAAAAAATCCACGAAGAGATTCCTTGGTTTGGGGGGTCATCCTCATCATCATCGGCCTCATCTTCCTGCTCGAAACTCTGGACGTCGAGGTCTGGGATTCGGTCGCCCGTCTCTGGCCCTTAGCCCTCATCCTCTGGGGCGCTTGGAAGCTTTATTTCGGGATCAAAGAGAGGAACGAGGCCGTCAAGACCCCGAAACCCGGCCAGGAATAGACCCATGAAGGCCAAAGAGGTCCTGCTCCTCATTCTGATCGTGGCGGCAGGCATCTTTTTCTACTATGCGCACACGGGAAAACTGAACATTGACGGCGACTGGGAGTGGGGTGTTTTCGATTTCGGCGTGTCCTATTCTTATGAGGAATCGCAGACGATCGAAGCCCCCCTCCCCGCCCGCATGGAGGTCCGCAATGCGCACGGCGACATCGACGTCCGAGGCGCGGACCAGGAAAACATCAGGTTAATCCTCCACAAGAAGATCCGGCGGAGGAAGGAAGCGGAGGCCCGCGAGGTCGCGGACATGCTCAAGCCCGTGATCACGAGGACCGGGGACCGGATCATCATCTCATCCAATCGGGGCGAGTTCAAGAAACGCAACTTCGAGACAAGCTTCACCCTGATCGTCCCGAGGAACCTGGACGTCCTCATCGAAAATTCCTACGGGACGGTCAAAGCGGTCGGGGTCAGCAGCGGAGAGATCGTCAATCCGCACGGAGAGGTCGCCGTGGCCGAGGTTGAGGGGGAGCTTACCGTCACGAACAGCTACGAGGACGTGGATATCGAGGGCGTCGGAGCCTCCTGCCGGGTCTCGGCCAAACACTCCGACGTGAGCGTCAGAAGTGTGACCGGAGAGGTCTGGGTCGATCACGGGTATGGGAAGGTCATCGTCGAGGATGCCGCCGCGGACGCCACCGTCAGAGGAGACCACACGGAGGTCGCCGGACAGAGGATCAAGGGAAAGGTGGACATCAAGACAAGCTATGAGAAGATATCCCTCCGCGACGTGGGCCCGGCGGTTGTCGACGGACATCACTCGGCGGTCGTGGCCGAAGGGGTGGCCGGCAGCCTCAAGGTCGCAACGAGCTATGAGAACGTCCGGGTTGACGATATCCGGGGCGACCTCACGGTCGAAGGTAAGAGCGTCGAGGTCACGGGTAGGTCCATCGCGGCCCGGGAGGTCCGGATCACGACGTCCTACGAGAACCTCGATCTCGCGGGCTATACCGGAAGTGCCATCATCAGCTTGTCTCACGGGGACGCCATCCTGGCGCCATCATCGCTCGATTTTCCCATCGAAGTCAAGAATGTTTACAGCACCGTCCGCTTGTTCCTTCCGAGGGGGGAACGAGGGCCGATCGAGGCCCGCTCCCGGGGCGGAGAAATCAAGTGGGGCCTCGCCGAGCCGCCGTCCGTCAACCAGACGAACGGAGAGGCCCTGGTCAAGGCGTTCCTCGACCGCATCCAAAGGCCCGGCATTTTGCTGTCGACAACCTACGGAGATATTTGCTTGGAAGAAGCCACCGGTCCGCGAGCTGAATAGCCGACACGTCGCTAGGACAATTGAAACCATCGGGACGGCCGAGATGACATGTCGTGATCCCGGTCGTTGACAGGCTTCTTTATCCCAAGTATATTCGTTTCTATTGTCCCGCTTAAGGAGATTTCCATGATCCGGAATGGACTCTTGCGTTTTGCCGTTCTGACCATCCTTCTGGTTTCGTTCGTCTTCCCTCTCGCAGCCCAGGAGAAGATCGACCTCTCGATCATGCAGCGCATCCGGACCGAGGGGCTCGGCGGGTCCTCCAAGGTCATGGACTACCTGAGCTGGCTCAGCGACGTCTATGCCCCGCGCCTTTCGGAATCCCCGCAATATCGGCAGGCCGGCCAATGGGCCGTCAAGACCCTGACCGACCTCGGTCTCCTCAACGCCAAGTTGGAGCCTTGGGGAACGTTCGGCCGCGGCTGGCAGCTCAAGAAATTCTACGGCGCCATGATCGCGCCTCAGTACATGCCCCTCATCGCCTACCCAAAGGCTTGGACGCCAAGCACGAACGGCGTCATCAAGGGTGAGGCCGTCCTGCTCAATGTCCGGACGGCGCAGGATTTGGATAAATTCAAGGGCAAGCTCAAGGGCGCCATCATCCTGACCCAGCCCGAACAGCCCGCTCCGCTCAAGTTCGCTCCCGACTCCGCGCGTCTGACCGAACAGGATCTCAAGGATCTGGTTCTAGCGCCCGATCCGGGCGCTAAATCCCCCTTCGCTGACCGGATGCAGGAGATGATGGCCCGCCAACAGCTCCAGGCTGTGGTTAACAAGTTCGTCAAGGACGAGGGCGCGACCGCCCTCCTCGAGGGTAGCCGCGGCACCGAAGGCACGGTCTTCGTGGCTTCCGGCGGCTCTCAGATGGTCGGCGCGTTGGCGGTCCTCCCGGCCGTCGTCGTTTCGGTCGAGCAGTACAATCGGATGGTCCGAATCCTCCAAAAGAAGGTCCCGATAACCCTGGAGATCGAGATCCAAGCCGAGTTCACCGAAGATGACCTCCAAGGATACAACGTTGTGGCTGAATTTCCGGGCACCGACAAGAAACTCAAGGACGAAATCGTCATGCTGGGCGCGCATTTTGATACCTGGCACTCAGGGACGGGAGCGACCGACGACGGGGCCGGCTGTGCCGTGGCCCTCGAGGCCCTGCGGATTCTCAAAGCGATCGGCGCCCGGCCCCGACGGACGATCCGCGTGGCGATGTGGGACGCCGAAGAGCAAGGGCTGACCGGCTCGCGAATGTACGTTACGAACCATTTCTACGATCGGGTCAAGAAGGAAAAGAAACCAACGTATGACCGTCTCGCCGCCTACTTCAACTTCGACAACGGCAGTGGAAAAATCCGCGGCGTCTATGCCCAGGCCAACCTGGCCGTCATGCCGATTTTCGAGGCGTGGCTGAAGCCCTTCCATGACCTGGGAGCGACGACGGTCACGGCCAGGACTACGGGCGGCACCGACCACCTATCGTTCGACAGCGCGGGCCTGCCCGGGTTCCAGTTCATCCAGGACGATCTCGAGTACGAGACGCTGACCCATCACTCGAACATGGACGTCTACGATCACACCTCGCGGGGCGACCTGATGCAGGCGGCCACCATCATGGCCGCCTTCGTCTACAACGCGGCCATGCGCGACGAGAAACTTCCGCGAAAATTCTTCGACCCGAGCAGTCCGGCCCGTATTTTCTGAGCCATGAACACGATGGAATATCGGATCGTTGGTTTCATGATGCTCGTATCCTTGACGGCAGGAGGATGCGCCCTTGCGAACCGAATGAGCGGTATCTCCGATGCGAAGGAATTGCAGAAAACCGGCGAACCCGCGGAGGCGACGATATTACAAATCTGGGACACGGGCATGACCGTTAACGATGACCCCGTCGTCCGGTTTTTACTCGAAGTGCACCCTGCCGGAAAACCGGTCTATCAAGCGGAGACCAAGATTCGGATATCACGGATCGCCATCTCGCGATTCCAACCGGGAGCCGTAGTGCCGGTGAGGATCGATCCGGGTCATCCGAAGCACGTGGCCCTCGACATCTATGACTTCGGAAAACACGATAAATCTCCGAACTAATACGAACGCATTAGATAGTTTGACATCTGACTTTAAGCGGCCTGAAGCCGCCCTCACTCCCCCGACCCCCGGGGAACCAGTCCCGTCGGTTCCCCCCGTCGCACCTCTGTCGGCGACACGGGCGATCTCAGAGCCCCCCTCCGCTACGGGGGCTTGAGGACGGCATTCAGTGCCGTTCATACATTGTAGCTTCTTTTATTGCGTTCGAATTAGGTCTCTTCACGACAAAGATTCTTGACATGACCGCGCGGCCGGAAGCATATTTCCAGCGTGGTCAAGAAGGTCCTAGGAGTGCTTGCCCTTGAAGTTGTAGATCCTCTGGGTCAGGCCGCCGTTGATCTTGATGTTGAAATATGAGATCAGGTTGGTCAGGTCCTTCTTGTACTTGGTCACGTAGCGGACGAACCCGATCTCCGTCTTGAACCGGAGCAGGTTCTCGAACTCGGCCACCTCGTCGTTGAGCTCGATCAGGAAGTGGTTGATAGCCCGGTACTGGGCGTTGATCTCGATGAGGTCCTTGCCGGAAAGCTTGCCGAATTCGACGAGCGGCGGCAGAGACTGCAGCATAAGGAGGCTCTCCGTATGCAGCTCGTTAACCGATTCCCGGATCTCCTGAAAGAAGGACTTGTAATCCTGCGGATTTTTCATCCG
>CAZSMW010000204.1:0-4727 GCA_964607985.1 uncultured Eubacteriales bacterium | reverse complement strand
ATCCTGTATCCTTTTTTTTGCAGATAATCGACGGCGATCTCCTCGCCCTTCTTGCCCAGGACGTGGCTCGAATGTTCGTCTTCCGTCATCCGTTTGGCCAGCGGGACTATTTCGTCCTCTTCCACCGGAGGCCGTCCTTGGTGTCCTCCAGGATGATCCCTTCCTCGATGAGTTCCCGCCTGAGACGGTCGGCCAGCTTGAAGTCTTTCTCTTGACGGGCTTTCTGGCGGGCTTCGACCTTTGCAGCGAGCCCTGGGGGAAGGGCTTCCTCTTGGAGTTCTTTAGGGGGGAGGACGGCCAGGACACGGTCCACCTCGCGGAGAAAGGCCGCAGACGCCTCCCCGCCGCCGGCGCCGAGTTTTTCGGAGGCGATGAGGGTATTGACGTCCCTTACGAACTCGAACAAGGCGGAGAGCGAGTTCGAAATGTTCAGGTCATCGGCGAGGCCTTCGATGAACCCTCGCCGGGCTTTTCCAACGAGGTCTATGGCGACACGGTCCGGTCCTTCCGGCGCGAAGTCCCCATGCTCCAACTCAAAGAGGAAGTCCAGCAGACGCCGGCGGGAGGCCTTGGCCTGGGCCAGGGCGTCTGAGGTGAAGTTGAGCATCTTCCGGTAATGGGTCGAGAGGAGGAGGAACCTTAGGTCCATGGGGTCGGCGCCTTTACTCACGAGGTCCCTCAGAGTGAACTGGTTGCCCTTGGACTTGGACATCTTCTCGCCGTCGACGACGAGATGGTGACAGTGCATCCAAGTCCTGACGAAAGGCTTGCCCGTGAACGCCTCGGATTGGGCGATCTCGTTCTCGTGGTGGGGGAAGATGTTGTCCACCCCACCGCAGTGGATGTCAAACGTCTCCCCGAGATACTTCGAGCTCATGGCCGAGCACTCGATGTGCCAGCCCGGCCGGCCCGGACCGATCTCGGTCTCCCAGAAAGGCTCACCCTCCTTCGGCGCTTTCCAAAGGGCGAAGTCGTGGACGTTTTCCTTCTCGTACTCGTCGCTCTCCACCCTCTGCCCCGGCTTGAGTTCGTCCAGACGGATCTTGGAAAGCCTCCCGTAGGCGGGGAACTTGGCGATGCTGAAGTATATGGAACCTTCCTTGCGGTAGGCATATCCCTTTTCCAAAAGGCCCCGGATGATCGCCACCATCTCAGGGATATGCTCCGTGGCCCGGGGGTAAACATCCGCGGCCAGGATCCTGAGCGTCCGGATGTCCTCGAAGAAAGCGACCTGGTATTTTTGCGTGTAGTTGCCGAGGGCGACCCCCTGGAGGTTAGCCCCGCGGATCGTTTTGTCGTCGACATCGGTGATATTCATGACGTGGGTGGTTCTAAGACCCATGAAAAGGAGGAACCTCTTAAGCAGGTCCTCGAAGACGTAGGCGCGGTAGTTCCCGATGTGCGGGTAGTCGTAGACCGTGGGACCGCAGGTGTAGAGTTTGACGGCCCCGGCGGAAAGCGGTTCGAACAGCTCCACCCGGCCGTTCATCGTGTTGAAAAACCTGATCATAATCCCTTATTATGGCCAATTCCCGGCGTTCCCGTCAAACAAATATTCGAACGGCCCCTTTTCGTTGACCGTTGGCCGCGTTTTGTGCCATAATAACCGTTCTTATAATCCATAATTCATAAGAGGCAAAAAATGTTACGAAAAAGAATAGGTATCCGACGCGAGGACATCAACAAGTGGGAACGGAGAGTCCCTTTGATCCCAGCCCACGTCCGGGAACTTATTCGGGACCACTCCATCGAGGTCTACGTCCAGCCGTCGGAAATCAGAGTCTTTCCGGACGGGGACTTCCGCATGAAAGGATCCCATGTCCAGGAGGACATCTGCCCGAGCCCGTTCATCTTTGCCATCAAGGAGATCCCGATCGAAACGCTCGAAAAGGACAAGGTCTACACCTTTTTCTCCCATACGGCCAAAGGACAACCGCAAAATATGCCCATGCTCAAGCGGATGATCGAGCTCGGCTGTTCGATCATCGATTATGAGAAGATCGTGAACGAAAAGGGGCAGCGGCTCCTGTTCTTCGGCGGATACGCCGGACAGGCAGGCATGATCGATACGCTCTGGGCCCTGGGCCGACGGCTGAAACTGGAAGGGATCGAGACCCCTTTCCTGCGCCTCGAGAAGACCGTAAACTATACGAGCCTCGTCGAGGCCAAGGAGGAGGTCGCCGCGGTCGGGAGACTCATCCAAAAAAACGGGCTCCCGCCCCAATTGACACCCTTCGTCTGCGGCTTCATGGGTTACGGGCACGTCTCCCAGGGGGCGCAGGAGATGTTCGACCTCCTTCCGTCCGAGGAGGTTTCGCCCCGGGACCTGCCGGGGCTTTTCAAGAACGGAAGGCCTGCGGCGAGGGGGCTCTACAAGGTCGTCTTCAAGGAAGAGGACATAGTCAAGCCTACAGATTCTGGGAGAGCGTTCAATCTCCAGGATTATTACGTCAATCCGCAGAACTATACTCCCGTGATGGAGGGCCATCTCCCATACTTGACCGTCCTCATTGTCGGTATTTATTGGACGCCGAAGTTCCCGAAGTTCATCACCAAACCGTTCCTCCGGAAATTTTACGGGAGGGAAAGCATGCCCCGCCTGAGGGTCATCGGTGACATCACCTGCGACATCGACGGCTCGGTGGAATGCACGGTCCAGGCCACCGACTCCGAGAACCCGGTCTACGTGTTTGATGCCGAGACCGACAGGGCCCTGACAGGTATCGAAGGGAAGGGGCCCGTCGTCATGGCCGTCTACAACCTTCCGGCAGAACTGCCGCTCGAGTCGTCGACATACTTCAGCGGCGGCCTCAAGAAATACGTCCCGGCCATCGTGGCGGCTGATTTCCACGGCGAGTTCAGCCGTTGCGGACTGCCCCCCGAGGTGAAAAAAGCGGTCATCCTCTACCGGGGGAAGCTGACCCCGGCCTATGAGTACCTCAGTAAATTCGTTTATTAAATGGAGAAAGAGAACCAACCATGAAAAAGATCTTTGTCGCGGGCGCCGGGCTTGTCGCCCGGCCTCTCGTGAAATACCTCCTGGACCAGCCCGGGTTCCTGGTCGAAGTCGCGGACGTGGAACCCGGGAGAGCTGAAAAGATCGTCGGGGGACACCCGCGTGGGATGGCCGTTAAGATCGACATCCAGGACGAGGCGTTGCTGGCTGCCAAGATCGCCGGTGCCGACCTCACGATCAGCATGCTCCCGTTTACATTTCATCCGGTGCTCGGCAGGATTTGTGTCGCCCACGGCAAGCCCATGGTCACCGCTTCCTACGTTAGCCCTGCCATGAAAGCTCTGGATGAGGACGCCAGGCGGAAAGGCGTCATTCTCCTGAACGAGCTCGGCCTTGATCCGGGCATCGATCATATGGAAGCGATGCGGGTCATCCACGGCATCAAGGCCGAGGGAGGGCGGGTCATCAGTTTCATTTCTTACTGCGGGGGCCTGCCGGCGCCTGAGGCGAACACCAACCACTTCGGCTACAAATTCTCGTGGAGTCCCAAGGGCGTGCTTCTGGCCGGTAAGAACTCGGCCCGTTTCCTCGAGGACGGGAAGATCGTCCTCATCTCGTCGGAGAAGCTTTTCGAGAGTTACAAGATCTTCCCCGTTCCCGGCCTGGGGGATTTTGAGGCCTATCCGAACCGCGACTCCGTTCCCTATACCGAAGCCTATGGCATTCCGGAAACGAAAACCATGCTCCGCGGCACCCTGAGGTACCCCGGCTGGTGCCTGACCATGAAGAAGATCGGTGACCTGGGGCTCCTTGACCAGACGGAAAGGGACTTCTCGGGAATGACCTACGCCGGGTTTTTGAAGGAGCTTGCCCACGGGGCCCCCAAGGAGGACTTGAAGAAGGCGCTCGCCCGTGCGCTGATCCTGGAGCCGGGGTCAGCGGTGATCGGGAACATGACCTGGCTGGGACTCCTCGGCGAGGCGCCGATCCGGGCCGGCAAAAGCACGGCACTCGACGTCCTAGCCGGACTCATGATCGAGAAGCTCCAATACGCGGAAGGGGAGAGGGATATGATCATCCTTCAGCACATGTTTCTGGCCGCCAGGCCGGACGGGACGAAGGAGAAGATCACCTCGACCCTGATCGATTACGGCGTCCCCTATGGGGATTCGTCCATGTCCAGAACGGTCGGGCTGCCGGCGGCCATCGGTGCCCGCTTCATATTGGAGGGGAAGATCGGACTAACGGGCGTTCGGACGCCGATAGAGCCGGAGATCTACGAGCCCATCCTCGATGAGCTGAAGAACCACCGAGTCGAATTCAAAGAAGAACGAACGACGCTATAAACGCCTATGCAAGGGCGAACATGAAGCGAAAGCCTTTCGTCGCCGGACAATTCTATCCGGGTGGGGCGGCGGAGCTCAGGGCGATGATCAAGGGAATGATCGACCCCCGGGCCCGTAAAGAAAAGGCGATCGTCGTTGTCTCCCCACACGCGGGTTATATCTATTCGGGCCCGGTAGCGGGTGCGGTCTTCTCTTCTGTCGAGCTGCCGCGGACCTGCGTCATTCTGGGGCCGGCCCATCGGGAGATCGCCCCCGTGTTCGCCATCCAGAGGTCGGGTTCCTTGTCGACACCGCTCGGCGAAGTATCTGTCAAGACGGACCTTGCCGACGCGATCATGAAATCCGCTCCTCTCGTCAAGGAGGACGCGGGCGCCCACCTCCACGAGCACTCCCTCGAAGTGCAGGTTCCGTTCCTCCAGTTTTTC
>CAZSMW010000203.1:0-5540 GCA_964607985.1 uncultured Eubacteriales bacterium | reverse complement strand
TCTGATAGGCGGAGGCGGGATAGAAAAGATCTTCGAAATAGCGCTCACCGAAGGCGAAAAAGCCATGCTCCAGAAGACCATCGCGGCCGTGACCAAGACCGTCCAGGAGTGCAATATCTGACGGACGCCCTTCTCTCGATGAGGATCGGAAGCGCCGAGGTCGCGGCCGAGAAGCCGGGCCTCATCTTCAATGAATACGTGGGCCCGACGACCGGATTCCTCGGCTTTCAGACAAGGCGGTTGGCGTTCAAGCTCGGACTCGAAGGTGATATCCACAAGTAGGCCGTCAAGTTCGTCGGCAACATCGGCTGCTTGATCAATGGCGCCGGGTTGGCTTTCACCTCCGCGCCGGACATGAAGGCGGCCGCATGGGTCACGCCGGACCCGCCCGTCGGCGGGATGCGTTTCCCGAGCCTCGCCGAAGTCATCTATCAGGAATTGACGGAGGGCAAATGAAAAACGGAGCCCGTTGCCTTTCTATACTTCTTCTTCTGAACGTAGCTCTGTTCCTGGCGTCCTGCCGGAATGTCTCGGGCGGCCGGGGGGCTTCGATCAGCGAGAAAAAAGAATCCATCAAGACCTACCCCTTCTCCGACCCGGACCCGGTGCCCGTCCTCGCCCGCTCCTCGATGTGGGGACAGGGGGCCAGGCTTTATCCCTATTTCTTCTTCAACACATTCAGCGCCCAGGGGATGGACAAGGACTGGACCGTCGTCCGCCTTGAAAATCCGTATATCCAGGTCTCCGTCCTCCCCCAGGTCGGCGGCAAGATCTGGGGCGCGTCGGAAAAGGCGACGGGCCGTGACTTCCTGTATACGAACCACGTTCTTAAGTTCCGGGAGATCGCCCTGCGCGGGCCGTGGACCTCGGGCGGCATAGAGTTCAATTTCGGTGTCATCGGCCACGCGCCTTCGACGGCCACACCCGTGGATTATCTCCTCCGCAAGAACAAGGATGGGAGCGTATCCTGTGTCGTCGGCGCCCTCGACCTCCCGTCACGCACCCGATGGAGCGTCACGATCACCCTGCCTAAGGATAAATCTTATTTCGAGACAAACGCCCTCTGGTTTAATGCCTCTCCCTACAGCCAGTCCACCTACTCCTGGTCGTGCGCGGCCATCAAGGCCGCCGACGACCTCAAGTACATCTTCCCCGGCGGCGCCCAGATCGGGCACGATTACTCGGTTCCCCTCGAGCCCTGGCCTGCTGACCGCAAGGGACGAGACCTTTCCTGGTACAAGAACAACAACTTCGGCGGCGCTAAGAGCTACTTTACCGTCGGCGAATACAAGGATTTTTACGGTGCCTGGTATAAGAACTCAGATTCCGGCTTCGGCCATTGGGCCCTCTACGACGATGTTCCGGGCCGTAAGATCTGGATCTGGGACCTCTCGCGGGCCGGCGAGATCTGGGTTGACCTTTTGACGGATAAGGATGGACAATACTCCGAGCCCCAGGCCGGACGACTCTACAACCAGTCCGACCATGAATCGTTCAAGCCCTATTCCGCGGACCGCTGGCGGGAGATCTGGTTCCCGTACAGAGACATCGGACCCATGGTCAAGGCCTCGCCTGCGGGCGTTCTGAATGTGACGCCTTCGGAAAACGCACTGGACATCGGCTTCTTCCCGCTCCAAGCCCTCGATGAAGACCTGACCGTGACGGAAAAGGACGGCAGGGAAATCTTCCGCGAACATTTGAAGCTCAGCCCGGGCCGGGTGTTCAAGAAGAGCCTGCCGATCACGACCGGGGCATTTCCTTTCGAGGTCCGCTTGGGCAGGAAGCTGGTTTATCAGAGTGACCCAAAGTCCTTAGACATCAAGAGGCCCCTCCGTTTCAGGCCCATCGATGAATCCACGGCCGAAGGCCTCTTCTTGAGCGGCAGCCGTTCGGAAAAGGCACGTGACTTTCAGACGGCCATGCAAAAATATCTGGCCTGCCTTGAGATTGAGCCCCTTCATGTCCGTGCCCTGACCCGAACAGGCGAGCTCTACGCGCGGCGCGGGGAATACGTGAAGGCCATGGGCTTCGCCGAAAAGGCTTTAGAGATCTCGATGTACGACGCCGAGGCCAATTATGTTTACGGCGTCATCTGCCGCAAGCAAGGCGAACTGGTGGACGCCAAGGAGACGCTGGGCTGGGCCGCCAGGTCCATGGAATACCGTTCATCGGCTTATGCCCAGCTTGCCGAGATCTCTTACCTGGAGAAGGACTTTGAGCCCGCCGTGGAGTACGGGAAACGGGCCATTGACTTCAATGCCCTTAACCTGAACGCCAGGGAGGCCCTGGCAACGACTTATCGCGCGATGAAACAGCGCTCTCAGGCCGATAAGGAGCTCGACCTGATCCTGGCCATCGACCCCTTGGACCACCTGGCCCGCTTCGAGCGCTACCTGCTCGAACCCGGACCGGCGAGGCTCAAAGAATTCAAATCCATGGTCCGATGTGAACTGCCCCACGAGACCTATCTCGAGATGGCCCTTTATTATGTCAGGCTGGGCGCCGTCGAGGACGCAGTCACGCTCCTCAGGAACGCACCGGAACAGCCCGAGGTCCTCGCCTGGCTGGCCTGGCTGCTCCGGGAAAAGTCTCCCGACGAAAGTCGGGCCTATCTGGAAAAAGCCTTCGGACTGTCACCCTGGCTGGTCTTCCCGTTCCGGGAAGAATCCATCCCGGTCTTCGAACATTCCATCGCCTCCCTCCCCCGGGATTGGAAGCCGAAGTATTACCTGGGTCTGATCTATTGGGGCAAGGGGCGCATCGAGGAGGCCCGGGACCTCTTCGCCATGTGCGATGGAGCCGACTTTGCGCCGTTCTATCTGACCAGGGGGGCTCTCACCCGCGATACGGATCCGGTCAAGACCCGGGCCGACTATGTCCGCGCCATCGGTCTCGATGAGAAGAGCCGGCGCAGCCGGCACGCCCTCATCGAATTCGATCTCGAGCTCGGTCATGCGGCGCAAGCCCTGGAGACATCGAGAGAAGCCGCGGCCCTTTTCCCCTCTGAAGTCCCCATCCGGGTCGACCTTGTGAAGTCGCTGATGGCCTCGGACGGGTACGAGGAAGCCGCCGGCATCCTGGAGGGCATCGAGGCCCTCCCTTACGAAGGGGCCGGCGAGATCCATACTCTTTATGTCACGACGCATGTGCGGCTCGCGTTGGATAGATTAAAAACCGGGGACTGGTCCCGGGCGGTGGAATGTTTCGAGCGCTCCAAGCAATTTCCCGAGAAGCTGGGGACAGGGGCGCCGTTCGATCCGGACTTAAGGCTCCAAGACTACGCGGAGGCGTTCTGTTATGAAAAAATGGGCGAAAAAGGAAAAGCGGAAGCCTCCCGCAAAGCCGTTCTCGAGTATACGCTTAGAACCTGGCCGGCCTCCGGCCCGAACGCCTATCTTGGCGGCCTTATCCTTCAGCGAGCCGGAGAGAAAGCTAAAGCCAGAGAGGTCCTGAGCACGGCTAAGCCGTCTAAGGAGATCATCGAGATCTTGAAAGCGATCGGTCAGTAGCCTAATTCCCAACGTTTATAAGGGATCATCGAAACACCTGGTGTCTTGGCCATCCTGTAGAAAGCGAATATCTCCCCCTTCTCCGGAACCAGTTTGTACTTCCAATACCGGATGAGCCCGTAATCCGACTGCGGCTCGAGCAGGGCCGGGATGAGGTTGGCGCCGGGCTGGAGGCAGGAGACATAATAGTCGCCCTTTCGGACGATCGTCGGGAGCGTCTTTTTCTCGACATCGATCCTTTTGGGCGCCAGGTAATCCTCTGCCGCGGGAACAAGGTCCGTGATCGTGTAAGCCTCGACCTCAAGAGGCCCGTCCTTGGTGAACAGCTCCACCTCGATGCCATGATCGAGGAGTGTCTGGATGACGGCCTGTCTTCCGGCCGGGATGACGTACCCGACCGGCCGGCTGACACTCAGCCGCGGTGCGACATTGGGGAACCAGTTTTTGATGACCTCGGTCACGATCTTGAGGCCCGCCGGCGCAGGATTGGGGGCGATGTCCAGGGAGGTCAGCGCCTCTCCGGCCTTTTTATCGACCAAGAGGATGCCGCGGACAGGTGATTCGGACCGCTCGAATCGCTTCATGCCCAATTCGGGGACCTCGGGGTCACGGACGTATTCCATCCGTAAGTGAACGAGGTCATCGGCCGCGCGGGCGCCCGCCCTCTCAAGCAGCCTTGCTCTGTCCTCGCGGACCATCTTTAAGATTTCGCCGGCGTGCGCGGCCGCGGACTCGGCCAAGGACCGGATCCCGAAATACTGCCAGCGGGAACGGGCTTCCAGGGTCTCGATGTCGTGCCGGGACGACCCTTCCTGGATGAAGGACAAGGTCTCGTAGATCCCCAGGCTGTTCCGGCCGTCATTGAGGTCGGTCGTGCTGTATCGCTTCATCTCCTCGACGTTTCCCCTGGCCGCGCTCTCGGACATCTTGGCTCCGCTCGAGGTGTCCACCCCGAGGTCCTCAGTGACAAGGTATTCGTGGAAGGTCAGCTTCTGCTTCTGCAGGGCCGTTTCGACATCGCCGAGGATCGTCCTCCTGGAAAACTCCTGGAGGCCTGGGGCGATGTTAACGTTGGAGACACACCCGATGGACACCCGGTAATAATCGTCCCCTTTCTCGTGGACGTCGATGGTCATTTCGGGCATCCAGGCCCAAAAGACGCGGTGGATGGCCTTGACGCTTTCGGCTTCCATCTTGACATGGTCACGGTTGAGGTCGAGCCCGATCTCGTTCTCGCGGACGTCATGGAAGCTGCCGTAGGGGTTGGATTGGGGGATGACGAGGACGTTGATCTTCTTGAGGAGCGGCTTCAGATCGCCGAAGGCGATGTCCCGGATGAGCCTGAGCGCGGCCTCCTTGGCGGACTGCTCATTGCCGTGCTGGGATGCGGTCAAAAGCAGGGTCGGTTTCTCCCGGTTAAGGGTCGTCGGGGAGGCACCCCCCTCCTCGGTCAAAATGCACAGGAAGATATCATGGGCCGGGTAGTCCTCGACGTCCTTCGTTCTTCCTACGATCCGGACGGCCATCTCTTGGGACGCAACATCCGCGAGGCTGAGGAACTTCGCGATGTCCTCGTTCCGGCTGTACGCCGTATAACCGGCCTCCTCCACAGGAGTCTTCAAGATCTGCGGCCGGGCGAACCCGGCTAAAAGAATCACCAGGCTCAGCCCAAGAGTCGTTCGACCTAACCTCTTATTTATCGGCATCTGGCCTCCAATCTATTCCTCGCAGGCATCCGTCCGCATACTTATGAGCATTTCCGATCCCCTCGGACCGCGGCCGGATTGAATTTCAGACGGGTTTCTTCATGTTCGTCATTTTACTCTTTTGCCGGCGCCATGAAAAGCGGCCCGGCCGGATTTCGGTTCCGGCTTCCGTTCCTTGACAATTTCCCGGAAAGGACTAAAATTTTATCCCCCACGGACGTGCCGCTGAGGAGAATGTGGCCATGAATTCCCGGACGGTTCATACGGACCAGGCCCTCGAATCGAAGAGGACGGTGCGGACGTTCGCCCTGGCTTCCTTCTTGAA
>CAZSMW010000202.1:0-2107 GCA_964607985.1 uncultured Eubacteriales bacterium | reverse complement strand
TCGAAAAAGATTGGTATGGTCACGATCGCTCTTACGGGGGAGGGCGGAGGGAAGCTCGCTGTGACGCCCGGCGCCGCGCCAGATTACCTGCTGGACGTTCCCTCGACGAGTACACCCCGCTTCCAGGAAATCCACCTCGCTTTTTTGCTTATTATCGCCGAGGAAATCTAAACGTACGTAGGGGGTCAGGTCTCAAATTTTGAAAAAAATGTCAAAAGTTGAGACCTGACCCCCTACTTACTTTTCGATTTCCTCGGCGATAATGTGCAAAATGATGAGATGGACTTCCTGGATGCGGGGGGTACTCGTCGAGGGCACATCGATGAGGTAATCGGGCGCGGCGCCGGGCGTCACAGCGAGCTTCCCTCCGCCCTCCCCCGTCAGAGCGATCGTGACCATCCCGATCTTTTTCGCCGCCTTCAATCCCTCGATGATGTTAGGCGAGTTACCGCTCGTCGAAAGGGCGATAGCGACGTCCCCTTTCCGGCCGAGCGCCTCTATCTGACGGCTGAAGATCCGGTCGAAGGACCTATCGTTCCCGATTGAGGTGATCGTGGACGTGTCTGTCGTCAAGGATATCGCGGGGAGGGCACCCCTTTCCTTCAGGAACTTGTTGACCAACTCGGCCGCAAAGTGCTGGGCTTCGGCGGCGCTCCCACCGTTCCCGAAGAGCAGGATCTTGCCGCCGCTCCGCAGGCTTTTTATAATCGCCGAAACGACCGCCGCGACGACCTTGCCCTTTGCCCGGAAGAACTCCTTGAGGACCGCCGCGATCTCATTCTTTATCTTGGCTAATTCCATGTCTGTTGCCCCGGAGAGCTTCTTAAGCCTGGGCATAATTCGGCTCCAGCTCCATGGTCAACACGATGGTTGGATTGGGGCTCAGGCCGAAAGCGGCGGGGTCTTCACCCTCAAGATGAAGGCCGACAGCCTCCTGAAGGTTGGCCAAGGTCTCATCCAAGGTTTTCCCTTGGGTCACAACGGCGATCTCTACGCATTCGGCGATATAATAGCGTTCCCCCCTACGGATGATCGCTTTGATCGTATGTTGAAGGCTCATATTACCTCGCTTGGCATGCCAAATCTAAATTCATTATAAGTATTTAAGAAAAAACATTCAAGTCCGGTGCTAGCCTCTAAAAAACCGCCAGTGGTTAGTATACTTAGAAGTATATTACATGAAAGTATACAAGGCATAAGGTGGGATAAGGCATTGATAAACAGCGTTTTCTCTTTTAGAATAGGACAAGCGAGAAAGAAATGCCGACGGGGAAAGAAATGAAAAAAACGTTCAGCGTCATCATTGAAAAGGACGAAGACGGGTATTTTGTCGCCAACGTCCCCGAGCTTCCCGGATGTCACACCCAGGCCAGGAGCCTGGACCAACTCAGCAAGAGAATCAAAGAAGCCATCGAGCTTTACCTGACCCACACCTGTCCCGCGGCGTAGCCCTCAGCCTTGAGCGACATGTCGATGAACTCGATGACGGCCGCTTCGATCTTGAGGAACCGGGCGTTGGCCGGAAGCTTCGTCAGCCCCAGCTCTTTGGCGTACCTCTTCCAGGGATAGACCTCCGCGGCCCGGACGAACTCCTCCCCGCTCTCGACCGTCAGGACCTTGGCAACCCCCGTGATCTGCGCCCCCTTGACGCTGAGCCAGCCCCTATAAAGCCCGTAGATCCCGACGCTGACGTTGGGATTCTCCCGGATGTTCTCGATCTTCCGTCCCACCTCGACCATCATGTAAAGGGTCGTGCCGTCCGAATGACACTCGAGGGGCGTCGCCCGTGGCACGTCCCAGGCGCAGGTGGCCAGGACGCACATGTTCCGGGACGCGAGGAAGGCCGCAATTCGCGCCTCGAGCGCCTTCTTGGGCATCTTGCGCGTCACGCGCTTCCGGACGATCGACAGGACGTCGGATTTCCCGGCTTTTCTCTTTTCTTTCATGCCCGCCTCCTTAAGGACATTATACACGAGAACCCCAAAACAGGCCCTGCCGACCCAAGATTGCCGGCATGACGTGAGTCGGTATTCCGGGTATCACCAGAAATCGGCGTCATCGCTTGAGAAGAAAGAATCCTGCGGGCAATTTTGAGTGCCGAGACGCC
>CAZSMW010000201.1:0-4214 GCA_964607985.1 uncultured Eubacteriales bacterium | reverse complement strand
CATGAACCGCCCTTCCATCGGGTCGCCGACAACGATGGCGTTATCCTTGTCGAAAAAAGCAAACGCGTCCAAAAAGATGCCTTCGGTATCGTTGCTGTAGGACTCCTCCCAAGTCTTTCCCCCGTCCCCGGTCTTGTAGATCTTGGCGGGCCGGCCGATGCTCAGCAGAAAAGCGGTGTCCTTGTCGAAGGCTTGGATGTCCCTGAAATCCATTTTTTCCGCACCGGGGACGTTCCCCGGCACCCAGGTTTTTCCCCCATCCGTGGTCCTAAGGAAGGTTCCCTGCGTTCCGCTCGCCCAGGCCACCCGGCTGTCGACCGCCGATATGCCGCGTAGACCGGCGGCTGTGTTGCTCGTCTGGATGGACCAGTTCAGCCCGTTGGCTTGAGGCATGATTTCTTCCGCTGAGATCTTCCCACCGGCCGGGAAAGAATCCGTACCGACCAGTAATAATGCTGAAAACAAAACGCACGATGGCAGTTTCCTCATCAGGGCCTCCTCAAATCGAAGGTATTTTACCAGGACACGTCCACGAATGAAAAGTCTGGAAGCATCTCTTTTCATGTGATTGAATCAATAAGGGCTAAATTCTTACCGGGCGGCACTGGATGCCGCCCGTAAGCCCCCGTAGCGGAGGGGGGCCCCGTCGGCTTATCCGATGGGGGGAACCGATGGGACTGGTTCCCCGGGGGCCGGGGGCCAAGGGCGGCTCCAGGCCGCTCGCACTTCCTCTCGCCGGGGCAAAGAAGCGTGCCGACGAATCCCCCGACCGGCCTCCAGACAACACCTAATCACATATAAAGAGATGCTTACCCAGCCATTAAGCTTTTTGACATTTCCCGGCCATTATCTATAATAATGTTCCGACTTCACGGGACTTGAAGGGACGCGATGGATTTCATCGACGGGTCCGGGGGTCCATTTGCCCCGGCTCCCGCGAAAGAAAGGCGCTTAACGCATTGATTTTCGGCATCGGAACGGACATCATCGAAGTTCGGAGGGTCGGGGACAAGCTTGCCCGGACGAAAGGCTTGAAGGAAAAGGTCTTCAGCCCGCGCGAGATCGAATACTGCGAAGCCAAGAAGATGAGCGCCCAGCACTTCGCGGCCCGGTTCTCTGCCAAGGAGGCGTTCCTCAAAGCCATGGGGACCGGCTGGAGCGGCGGGCACCGTTTCGACGAGATCGAGGTCGTCAACGACCCGCTTGGGAAGCCCGAGCTGTTCGTCCACGGGAAGGTCAAGATATTCTGTGAGGCCCGCGGGATCACCGGAATGACGGTCTCGCTGTCGCATATCAAAGAGATGGCCACGGCGGTTGTCGTCTTGGAAAAGAATCCAATCCCGGTTGAATGAAACCGTGCGGGGCGGAGGAACACATGTCGAACATCGGATCGTATGACGAGCGGGCGAAGGAATTTTCCTGGGAAATATCGGAAAAAGAGCTCGGCTACAGGGACGGGGAGATCATCAACATCGGCTGGTACTGCACGGACAGGGTCTGCGAACAGGGGAAGGCCTCGAAGCTCGCCCTCGTCTGGGAAGGCCACAAAGGCGCCGAGAAACACTACACCTACAACGACATCCGCCTGGCTTCGAACACCATTGGCGCCTTCCTCCGCGGCCTCGGCATCCAAGCCGGGGAGCGGGTCTGTCTGTTCATGGACAAGATCCCCGAGCTCTATCTCGGGTTCCTGGGGATCCTGAAGATCGGGGCCATCGCCCAGCCACTGTTCTCCGCTTTCGGCGACGAATCCCTGTTCGTCCGGCTGTCTAACGCCGAGACCTCGGCCGTCGTCACCCAGAAGAAGCACGCCCTCAAGCTCCGGAAGATCCTCGACCGGTTGCCTCACATCAAGCACATCGTCATCGTGGACCACGACGGCGTTTCGCCCCTCAGGGACCGGGAGGTCGCCTTTTCCCTGGAAAAGGCCGGGCCCGTCGAGCATCTGGACATCCACCCGACGATGGCCGAGACTCCGTCGGTCCTTCACTACACCTCCGGCACGACCGGAATGCCGAAGGGCGTCAAGCACGTACATTATTCCTTGATCTCGCAGGTTCTCACGGCCAAGTGGGTCCTCGACCTCCGCGACGACGACATCTACTGGTGCACGGCCGACCCGGGCTGGATCACGGGGACGTCCTACGGCATCATCGCCCCGTTCGCTTTGGGCGTCACCCAGTGCGTCATGGACGCGGGATTCTCGGCCGAGGCCTGGTATCGGTTCATCGAGAAGCGCCGGATCTCCATGTGGTACTCCGCCCCGACGGCCATCCGCTCGCTGATGAAGGCCGGAGACGAGATCGTCGGGAAGTTCGACCTCTCCTCGCTCCGCCACCTGGCGAGCGTCGGGGAGCCCTTGAACTCCGAGGCCGTCGTCTGGTCGCAAAAAGTCTTCGGCAAGCCCTTCTACGACACCTACTGGCAGACCGAAACGGGCTGTATCGTGATCAGCAACTACCCCGGGATGGAGGTCCGGCCCGGGTCCATGGGAAAACCGTTTCCCGGGATCACGGGCACGATCCTCGACCCGAACCGGAACGAACCCTATCCCTTCCAAGGGAAGATCGGTCTCGTCGCTCTCCAGTTCGATTGGCCGTCGAGGATGCGGACGTATTGGAACAACGACGAGGCCTTCAGGAAAAAATTCCGGAACGGCTGGTACATCACCGGCGACCGGGCCCGGATCGACAAGGACGGCTACTATTGGTTCGCCGGCCGTGACGACGATATCATCAACACCGCCGGGCACCTGGTCAGCCCCTTCGAGGTCGAGTCGGCCCTCCTCGAACACCCGGCCGTGGCCGAGTCGGCGGTTGTCAGCAAACCCGACCCCATCAACCTGGAGGTCGTCAAAGCCTTCGTCACCTTAAAGCCCGGCTTCATGGCCTCGAAGGACCTGGACCTGGAGATCATGAACTTCGTCCGGAAGAAGCTCTCGCCCCTGGCCATGCCCCAGGAGATCGAATTCGTCGACTCCCTGCCCAAGACCCGGAGCGGCAAGATCATGCGCCGCATCCTCCATGCCCGGGAGTGGGGCGAGGAGATCGGCGACACCTCGACGCTCGAGAACGATTGACGTAAAATAGATCATCAGGAGAAAAGTTATGGATGAACTCAAGGACACCGTTTTGAAGTATGTGACCGAGGAATACCTCGAAGCCGACAGCGATCCCCTCACCTACGAGTCGCCGCTCATCTCGGGCGGGATCGTGGATTCGTTCTCGATGGTCTCGCTGAAGCGCTTTCTGGAGAACAAGTATAATATCCAGATCCCGGACGGCAAGGCGACGCCCGAGGCCTTCGATTCCGTCAACAAGATCGCGGACCTGGTCCGGGAGTTCGTCAAGATCTGAGGTTTCGCGCGTCCGGGCCCCCGGCGCGAGATCCGGGACCGTTAAAGTCGGCCGCAGGCGCGACGGTTGAGTCCCAGCGGCCCGTGCCGTCTGAAGCGAAGACCGAAGCTAAAGAAGATAAAAAGGAGGAACGAACATGGCATACAGCGAAAAAGTCCGCGGTCTTTACCAGGAGCAGCTCAAAGGGATCCGGGACGCGGGGATCTTCAAAGAGGAACGGTACATCCACTCTCCGCAGGCGGCCGACATCGAAGTCGAATTCCCGGCCGGCTCGGCCCTGAAGAAGGTCATCAACATGTGCGCCAACAACTACCTCGGTCTCTCCAGCCATCCCGAGGTCGTCAAGGCCGCCCACCAAGGACTGGACAGCCGCGGCTACGGCATGTCTTCGGTGCGCTTCATCTGCGGGACCCAGGACATCCACCGCGAGCTGGAGAGCCGGGTCACGGAGTTCCTCGGAACGGAGGACACCCTCCTCTTCCCCTCGTGCATGGACGCCAACGCTGGCGTCTTCGAGGCCATCTTGACCAAGGACGACGTCATGATCTCGGATCGGCTGGTCCACGCCTCGCTCGTAGACGGCATCCGCCTCTCGAGCGCGATCCACGACACTTACAAGCACTCGGACATGGCCCATCTCGAGAGCAAGCTCCAACTCCACTCCGATAAGCGCCTCAAGATCGTCATCACGGACGGGGTCTTCTCCATGGACGGCGACGCCGCCAAGCTGGACGAAATGGTCTCCCTCTGCGAAAAATACGATGCGATGCTCCTCGTCGACGAATCCCATGCCTCGGGTTTCATCGGCAAGACCGGGCGGGGGACGCATGAGCGGTGCGGGGTCGTCGGCAAGATCGA
>CAZSMW010000200.1:0-12710 GCA_964607985.1 uncultured Eubacteriales bacterium | reverse complement strand
CCCAGCGCGTTTAGCTATTAGGGATCGCCTCTGAAGGACTTGGGGACATCCCCTTCGTCCTTCCCGGCGATCCCCTGTTTTTTATATCGCTAATCGCTTGGCATTTTCGTCAATTTCAGACCCACGCAAAACTCCTTGATCTCTCGCTTTCAGAGCGGCATCCGGATGTGCTAGAATTGACGCTCGGAAAGGAGGAAGGACACGATGGCCTCGTTGACGCTGGTTGTGATGGCCGCCGGCATCGGCAGCCGCTACGGCGGGCTCAAGCAGATCGACCCCGTCGGCCCGAACGGCGAGATCGTCATCGATTACTCCATCTATGACGCCCTCCGGGCCGGCTTCGACAAGGTCGTCTTCATCATCCGCCGGGAGATCGAGGACGTCTTCAGGCGGCAGGTCGGCCGGACCGTCGAGGGCCGGGTGGAAACGGCTTATGTTTTTCAGGAGCTCGATGCCTTGCCTGAAGGCTTCCATATCCCGCCGGGCAGGACCAAACCGTGGGGAACGGCCCACGCCATCCTCCGCGCGAAGGACGAGGTCGCGACCCCGTTCGCGGCCGTCAACGCCGACGATTACTACGGCCGGACGGCCTTCGGATCGATGGCCGCCCACATGCGGAAGGCGGTGGACACTCCGGCGTTCTATGATTACGCCATGGTCGGCTATATCCTTGAGAGCACTCTCTCCGAACACGGCCACGTGGCCCGGGGGGTCTGCGCGGCCGATCCGGAAGGATGCCTCGTCGACATATGTGAGCGCTTGGAGGTCCTACGTTTCGAGGACGGCGTCAGGTACACGGAGAACGGGCGGGATTGGATCGATATCCCCGCGGACAGCATCGTTTCCATGAACATCTGGGGGTTCACCCCGAGCATCTTCGGCGAGCTTGAGGCCCGTTTCCCGGTTTTTCTAAAAGCGAACGAACCTTTGATCAGCAAGGCCGAATTCCTGATCCCGGAGGTCGTCGGAAGCCTGATCCGCGAGAAAAAGGCCAGGGTTAAGGTCCTTCCCACCCATGAAAGATGGTACGGGGTGACCTATCCCGAGGACCGTCCCCGCGTTCAGGCGGCCATCCGTAAGCTCGTCGCAAATGGGCTTTATCCCGAAAACCTATGGGGATCTTGAAAAACGGCGCCACGATAGATCAGGACGATCTATATCCCCATAGCTTCCGAAGTAAATTCCACACGGTCCGCGTCGTCCTGGGAGAAATGGGCCCCGTCCCTTTCCTGATGAAGGTCCTGCCGTGGTCTTTTCGCCGGCGGTACGTTTTTTACTCCGAGAGGATCCGGGTCTCCGAAGCGTGTCCACCTCTTCCGGCCCAGTTTCATTTCGGCCCCGCCGGAAAGAAAGACCTGGATCACCTCATGGCGCTCCGCAAGGGGTACTATAAGAGAGAAATGCTCGAGAGACGGTTGGATATGGGCCAGATGTGCTTCTTGGGATGGAACGGCAAGGACTTGATCCACGTTCGTTGGGTGTTCTCGGGAACGTTTTATGTCCCCTACTTGCGCCGGAGAATCGTCCTTGGGCCTCATGAAGTCCTCGGAGACGAGGCCTATACCGCTCCCGACTTCAGGAAGCAGAACGTTTACGCCTGCGGCGGACGCCTAATGAGGATCGCGCTCCTGGAAAGAGGTTTCAACAGATTGACCGTGGCGACCGCTTCCTGGAATACCTCCGCTCGACAGGCCGTTCTGAAAGCGGGTTTGACCGAAATCGCCAGCTTCGGATATTGGAACGGGCCGGGATCCAGGAAATTCTTCTGGTCCGGGGACATTGAGGTCCATGATGACGGAACGATCATCTTTAAAGCCGCCCTCTAAGGGCGACAAGATCGCATATAAGTCCTTCTGGGACTGGACGGGCCTCCACTTCCCCGCGCTTTTTGAGGCCCCATCCACCAGGTATTACCGGGAATGTGAGAAGAGGCTCTTCGAGACCCATTTTCCCGGGCTCGCCGGTAAGAGGCTTCTGAAGACCGACCTCTGGGACGAAGCCAAGAATACCAGGATCCTGAGATACGCGGCCGACCGGGGCGCCGACGTCTACGGGATCGACATCTCCGCCGAGATGCTCAGACAGGCGAGATCGGCCTTTGAAAACGGCACGGCCCGCCAGAGGTTCATTGTCTCGGACGTCCGGGCCATCGCGTTCGCCGAAGGTTCGTTCGACCACATTTACAGCATGGGCACGATCGAGCACGTTAAGGAGCACACCCTGGCCGCCCGCGAGTGCTTCCGGGTGCTCCGGAAAGGAGGGACGGCGATCATCGGCGTCCCCAACGCCCACGACCCGTTCTTCCGCCCGCTCATGGTCGGCATTCTCCAAAGACTCGGCCTTTACGCCTACGGATACGAGAGATCGTTCAGTATGCGGGCCCTGAAGAGGATGCTGGAGCGTGAGGGCTTCGAAGTCCTCGCCGAGACGGGGATCCTCTTCATGCCCGGCTGGTTGAGGATGGCCGACCTCTGGCTATATGTCCGGAGGCCGAAACTCGCGTCCCTGTCGGCCCCCGCCATCTCGTTCTTCGCTTATCTTCACAGAAAATTCCCGCGGCTCGGACGCCGCGGCTACTTAATTGCCTGCGTCGTCCAAAAACCATAGGAGAACATGAAAAATCTTCGTCTGGATCCGCGATCATCCTGCTTATAGCAGTCCTGGCCTCGAGCTCCGGGACAAGGACGGCCGGGTGATCGAGGGCGCCGCCTGCCGGGTCGGCTTCCGGATCGTCGAGATCAAGGACGGCCGCGGCCTTCTGGCTGAAGGAGGGCCCGTCCTCGAATTCTCTGCCCTGCCTTACACGGCCGAAGACCTGACGCAAGAAAGCCGGGGGAGCAAGCATCCGGTGGACGTCCCGAAGCGGGGCTTTTCCTGTCTGCCACTGGACCACGTCCAGATGGGGGTCGGCGGAGACACTGGAAGCATTTCTTCCGGAGAATTGGTTCATGCCCCGGAATTCCGGCTCGCGTCCGATCGACAATTTCGGGTTATTGCAACCGTTTGACCTTTTTTTACGTAATTGATATCCTGAGGACAATACGCGGGAAATCTTCATGAAATGCCCTTCTTGTAAATATGATAATCCTGACGACACCCGCTTCTGCGGGAACTGCGGCAGGCCGCTCTTGGGGACTCCCGCCCCAGAGACTCTTTTTGCTCATTTGTACCAGCCCTCAAGGGAGCTTAAACGCAGCACGACCTTCGCCGGCCGGTACGAGATCATCGAGGAGTTGGGTAAGGGCGGCATGGGGAGGGTTTACAAGGCTTACGACTCCAAAATCAAGGAAAACGTGGCCCTGAAGCTCCTCAATCCCGAGATCTCCGCCGACGCGGAGACCGTCGAGCGGTTTCGGAACGAGATCAAGCTGGCCCGCCGGATCTCCCAAAGACATGTCTGCCGGATGTACGACCTGGGAGAGGAGGGCCTCACCTATTTCATCACGATGGAGTATGTGCCCGGGGAGAACCTCAAAAGCTTCATCCACCGCTCCGGCCATCTGAACGAGGCCAAGGCGGTGAACCTCTCCAAGCAGGTCTGCGAGGGACTGGTCGAGGCCCACAGACTGGGAGTCATCCATAGGGATCTCAAGCCCCAGAACATCATGATCGACCGGGACGGCAACGCCCGGATCATGGACTTCGGCATCGCCCGTTCCCTCAGTGGCAAGGGCCTGACGGGAACCGGGGCCGTCATCGGGACACCCGAATACATGTCCCCCGAGCAGGCCGAGGCCAAAGACGTTGACGCGCGTTCGGACATCTATTCGCTGGGGGTCATCCTCTTCGAGATGGTCACGGGGCAGGTCCCGTTCGAAGGCGAGACACCGCTCAGTGTTGCCATCAAGCACAAGAGCGAGCCTCCCCAGGACCCCAGGGAGCTCAATAACCAGGTTTCCGCGGTCATGAGCCAGATCATCCTCAAGTGCCTGGAGAAATCCAGGGAGGGACGGTTCCAGGCGGCGGAAGAGCTTCGCGACCGGCTGGACGCCTTGGAAAAGGGTTTCCCGACCAAGGAACGGATGATCGTCAAGAAAAAACCGACGACAATCCATGAGGTCACGATCAAGTTCGACGCGAGGAAGGTCCTCCGCCCTGTCCTGGCGGTCGGCCTCGTCGCGGCCGCCGCCCTGGTCATTTGGCGGGCATTTCCAAAAAAGGACGCCTCTCCAACCGGCAGACCGGCCTCGCATCAGCAGGGTCAGCCGGTCACCATTCCCAACGACCGCCGTTCCCACGCGATCTTTCCTCCCAAAGAGGAGACAGGCAAGTTATCCATTAGGTTCCTGGGGCCGGTTCTGAAGGAAGCGGCGAAATACATGGACCCGAAGGACTTCCAAAGCTGGCAGAAGGTCATGTCCTCCGTCAGGGAGAAGCTCCCGGATGAAGACCCCCTGGTCAAGATGTGGGATGATGTCCGGAAAAAGTTCGAGGAGGGACAGCTGCAGCAAAAGGCGGGGCAGATCGAGAAATCCAGAAAGAGCTATACCCGAAGCCAGTCAGAGATGAACAGGTTCCTCAGCCTCGTCAATGACAAGGATACGGCCGACGCCGCCCGGGAGGAGATGGGCTCGGCAAAAAAGAGCGCTGACGACTTTGCGGCCGCCAAGGGAGAGAACCTCCTCCACTGGATCGCCGTGGAAAAGCTGAAGGACGCCGAGGATGCCTACCGGAAGAACGATTTTTCCGGGGCCAGGACGCTTTATTCGATCCTCCGCAAGGTTTTCACTCTGAGCCTCCAGGGCGGCAGCGAAGAGACTTGCCTGGCCCGACTCCAGGGGCTCGTCAAGGACACACGGACACAGGCCGACACCGTCAAGCCGCTTATGAAGGACTCTTGGCTCTACGAAAGGGCGCGTGAGGAGGAGGCCCGGGCATCATCGATGTCCTCCGAAGGCCGGTCCGCGGAGGCCTTGGAATTCTATGTGCTCTCGATGTTCCTCTATGAAAAGGCGAAAGACGTCACCGTGGAAAGCGGCGGGGCCCGGGAATAACAAATGAGCCCCGGGATTCTCTTCGTTTGCCACGGCAACATCTGCCGAAGTCCCATGGCCGTCGGCATCGCCCGAAAGCGGCTCGGCAACGGGGCGATCGCGGAGAGCGCCGGGATCGCTCCTTCCGGCGGAAAGGCCACGGAAGAAGCCGTCCTGGTCATGAAAGCCGTTTACGGAGTCGACATTTCCGGTCACAGGCCGAGGGGCTTCGGCGACGTGGATCTCGCGCTCTTCGATTACGTCATCGCCATGGACCTTTCTATTTACACGCGCCTCAAAGAATCGGATCAGGTCCCGGAAGAGAAGCTCTTCGGCTGGGACATCGAGGACCCGATCGGGCAGGGCTACCAGACCTACAAGCAGGCCGCCAAGAAGATCGAGAAACGCCTGGAACAGTTTCTGGAAAACCGCAGCCTCGGCGTCTGATCGTTCGCGGCCGCCTTCGTCCTCACCCCTCGCGAGAGTCTGACGGCATGAGTCCGTTCGGCCGGTTCCGCATTAATCCCAAGCCCGTCAGGACCTAGAATTTCAAGCCCATTCCGGCGGTGAACCTCGTTCCTCCGAGGTCGACTTTGTCTTCGTAAAGCATCACCTTGAGCGGAACGGATCTCACCTCGCCAGCCAGGAAGAAGTGCCCGGTCAGGGAGAACTTCAGACCTCCGGCCAGGCTGACCGTCCCTCGGGTCTTATCGACCCCGTCTTCCGTATGAAAGGGCGAATCGATGACCTGCTTGAAGGAATACGAGCCGTACCCGGCCCTGAGGAAAGGCGAAACCATGCCCACGCTGAACTGATAGCCGACAAAGACTTCCATGCCGGTAACCTTCAGAGTGGTCGGCTCTTGATAGATCCCGATCTTTCCGCTCCTCGAATACCCGCCTTCATTTCCGACCCCGACGAAAAAGCCTTTCCAGAGATGGACGGCAGCGTAGGGAAAAAAGACCGTCCCGCCCCCATAGACCGCCTTGATGTCGGCGTTGTTGACGGACCTCGTGCCGAACAGCACCCCGGCCTCGACATGGATGGCGGGGAAAGTAGCGCTTCTCATAGCGGCCAGGAGGACCATGAAGATGAGATAACGCTTCATCTCTCAGTTCATAGTGCAAAAGCCCCGGTCTGTCAAGGGCATGACGGCTTGGAGGGTCTTAATCCCGGGAGAAAAATTGACGCCGATTGCAGGAGGCTTCCGCTTCGGCTACAATGTCCGGAGGAGTGCCTATGGAATTCATCAGCGTCCTCAACGATGTCCTCGGCCCCATCATGCACGGTCCTTCGAGTTCGCACACCGCTGGTTCCTACCACATCGGGCGGACTACGCGGTCCCTGCTCGGGGATGAGCCGCAGACCGCCTTCTTCACCTTCGACCCGGGCGGGTCCTACGCCCGCACCTACCGTCAGCAGGGGGTGGACTTGGCCCTGGCTTCCGGCCTCATGGGCTGGCCCATCACGGACCACCGATTCCTGAGGGCCTTGGACGCCGCTAATCGCTCGGGCTTGAAACTGGTTTTCGAGGTCGCGCCTCTTCCCAAAGCCGATCACCCCAACACGCTCCTGGCCCGGGTGACTTCAATAAAGGGCGGGACCCTCGAGTTCATCGCCAAGTCCACGGGCGGGGGCGGATTTGTCGTCAGTGAGATCGAGGGAAGGTCCGTGGAGATCAACGGCAAGAGCCATGAGACCGTGGTCCTGGCCGACCGATCGGCCGAAGCCGAAATCAAGAAGCTCATGGCCGAGGCTGGAAGGTCCACGGAGGTCCTCCTCCGGGGATCGAAAGGCGGCGAGGTCCTTCTCGACTTCCGAAAGGACGCGCCGCTCGCGCCCGAGGTCAGAAGGCGGCTCGAGGCCGTGTCCGGCGTCAAGAAGATCTGGACGGCCGAACCCGTGTTCCACATCCAAAAGGGCGGACCCCTTTTTCTGAGCGCCGCGGCGATGGTCCGGACGGCGGAGAAAAAACGCCGTTCCCTGGGCGAGATCGCCCTCGAATACGAAGCCCGGCTCCTGGGCCTCGAAGAGAAAGAGGTCTTGGCCGAGGTCTTGCGGCGTTATGCCGTCATGAAAAGCTCAGTCGCCCAGGGCTTAGGGAGAGGCGGGTCGGCGATGCAGCTCCTCCGTCCCTCGGCCGGTCGGGTGTTCCGCTCGGAGCGTTCCGGGAAAACGGCGATCGGCGGACTGCATACCCGGGCCGCCGCCCGGGCGCTGGCCGTCATGCATGTCACCAACAGCATGGGTATCGTCTGCGCCGCGCCCACGGGTGGCTCGGCGGGAACCCTTCCCGGTGTCGTCGTAACCCTCGCCGAAGAAAAGAAGACGGGCGAGAGGAAGACGGCTCTGATGCTCCTGGCCGCGTCGGCGGTCGGTCTCATCGTCGCCCGGCGGGCCACCTTCGCCGCGGAAGTTGCCGGCTGCCAGGTGGAGATCGGGGCGGCGGGGGCCATGGCCGCAGCGGCCGTCGTCGAGTTCGCGGACGGAACCGCCCGACAGGCCGCGGATGCGGCTGCGATCTCGTTCCAGAACTCCATGGGTTCGGTCTGCGATCTCGTTCAAGGAATGTGCGAGATCCCCTGTCACACCCGGAACGCCGTGGCCGCATCGGGCGCCTTCGTCTGCGCCGACCTCATCCTGGGCGGATACCATAACCCCATCTCCCTGGACGAGACCATCGACGCCGTCTACGATTCCGGGAAGATGCTCCCGGTCGAACTCCGCTGCACGGCCCGGGGGGGCATCGCCCTGGCTCCCTCGGCCAGGGCCCTCCCGTGTTTGAGGAAAAGGGGATAGACAATCCCCGGGCGGAGTGCTAAAATTCGCCTTTCAAATTGATCATCTTTATTGGCATCGTGGAGATGTGCTTTTCGTGAACTTTGCTCAGGCCGTCCACGGCAAGGCCATAAGAATCTCCAAGGAAGGCGGCCGCGTCGAGGTCTTCGTCATCCCGACCAACGAAGAGCTGCTTCTCGCCCGGGATGCCGTCCGCGTCGTCAAGAACGTCGAGAGACTTTGGTAACGAAGGAGTCATTGAAATGAGCGATAACACCTTTATCCGGGACATCCGGACGAAAGCGTCCAAGCGGAATCTCCGCGTCGCCTTCCCCGACGCCGAGGACGCTCGGACCATGAAGGCCGCCCTGACTTTGAAGGCTGAGAAGATCGCCATCCCCATGCTCGTCGGAAATCCGGACGCCCTGCACAAGATCGCGGCGGACAACGGCCTCGACCTGGACGGCATCGAGATCGTCAATCCCCTGACCTCAGAATGGAAGGACGCCCTGGTGAACCTCCTGTTCGAGAAAAGGAAGGCCAAGGGCTGGACGATGGAGCAGGCCGTCGAGGCCGCCAAGACGACGCTCTACTTCGCCGGCCTGATGCTGGCCACGGACAAAGTGAGCGCGGTCGTCGGCGGGAACATTTCCTCGACTGGGGACGTCATCCGGGCCGCCATCCACACGGTCGGCACGGCGCCCGGGATCTCCACGGTCTCGAGCTTCTTCATCATGGTCTTCCCGCAGAGGCTTCTCTGCTATGCCGACTGCGCCGTCGTCCCCAACCCGACGGACGCCCAGCTCGCGGACATCGCCATCACCTCGGCCAGGAATTTCCAGGTCTTGATCGGGGAGGAGCCGAAGGTCGCCATGCTATCCTTCTCGACCAAGGGCTCGGCCGCCCACCCCGACGTGGACAAGGTTGTGAGCGCCACGAAGATCGCCCGGGAGAAAGCGCCCCACCTCCTCCTCGACGGAGAGATGCAGGCCGACGCGGCCCTCGTCGCTTCGATCGGCGAGCGCAAATGCAAAGGAAGCCCGGTCGCCGGGAAGGCGAATGTCCTCGTCTTCCCCGACCTGGACGCCGGCAACATCGGGTACAAGCTGACCGAGCGCCTGGCCTGCGCCGAGGCCGTCGGGCCCATCGTCCAGGGGCTGAATAAACCCTACTGCGACCTCTCCCGGGGCTGTTCGGCCGACGACATGGTCAATGTCGCCGCCATCTGTTCGCTGATGGCCTGACTCCGAAGGGAGAGGGCCATCATGGAGGGCCTGCGCGGCGAAAGGCCCCGGGACAGGAAAGCCCTGGCGGCCGTCATCGATAAATATTCCCAATTCGTAGCGGACTTGGGTGATGAGATCGCCGAGTCCGACGCCAACCCGAGCCCAGTTTACGAGGCCGGCAAGGGCGTCAAGATCGTCGACGCGAGGATCATCCTGAGACTGGCGCTCACTTCGTGATCGTATACTTCTTGACCAGGTGGTCCGGATAATAGGAGAGTTTGGCCCGGCGGAGGCCCGGGATCCCCACGTCCTACTCCCTGTTGACGAACTCGAACGAGGACCACTCGTTCCGGATGAACTCCCGGTTGATCAGTTGGGCCAGGCCGGGGAACTCGGGACCGGCGATCTCGATATGGATGACGGCCGTGTCAGAGGTCAGTTTCTCCCCCATGGAAAATGCGACGATCTTTCCGTCGACCTCGACGGCTCCTCCAATGAGCCCCAGTATCCCGAAACCGGCCAGGGCTTCGAGGATGGCCTCCTTCTCGGCTCGGATCGCCGGATCCCCGTTCGCTTTCCCAGCGTACCACTCCTCGAAGAGCCGGCGGCAGCCGTCCTCGAGCCCGGGTGTTAACCCCAGATAGCGGAACAGGTGACTCTTTTCGAACTTCCGGATGCGATTCCGCTTGCCGTCGTATTTCTTGCCCTTCAGCTGGATCAGGTCGGCGGTCCTGTAGACATAGTCGAAATTGTCGGGGTCGGCCTCGCTCCTGAGCCCGCCGCAGTGCTTGAGAACGAAGTCCTCGGGAACACGGGAGAGGCACGGCGCGACATCGAGACAGTCCCGGACCGTCGCTTCCAAATCCACGGCCCCCACCGGTTGGAGGAAATACGGGGGCTCGTTCGGAGGCTCACAAAGGACGCAGAGGTTGCCCCGGATCAAGGTGTATCTCGAGTGCTCAAAATGCCTCCAGATGAAGATGTTCGTGAAATTGACCTCGCAGGCGTCCGACGGATGGGCCCGGATAAGCTCCCCGATGACGGGCCTGTCCTCGAGGCCGACCGGCTTGAACTCCGGGAACACGGGCGCTTTCATTCCGCCCTTCTGACCATGACCGTGCAAAGGGCCCGGTCGCATCCCTCGCACCAATCCCCGCCCTTTGCCATGGAAGGGGAGAATTCGGACGTCCGGGAAAAGCCCACTTGTTCGAAGAAGCCCGGGATGACCGTCGCCAAAAAGATGTCCCCGTTGACCTCGCGGAGCAGGGCCTTGGCCAATTCCCGGCCGGTCCCTCGCCGGCGCGCATTCTCGTCGACGCCCAAGGCGCAAAGCTCGAGACAGTCCGGATGCCTCTTGAGCCCGCAGACTCCCACGATCCGTCCGTTGTCCTCCGCAACCCAGAACGCGTCGTCTTCCATGCCCGGGTAGTCCAGTCCGAGACCCTCGGCCAGCTCCCTGACGCGGAAGAGGTCCTCCCTGCGGGCTTTCCTGATCGGCATAGCAAAGCATTATAGCACCAATCCGGTTCGTCCCGCCAAGTCCAAAACTGACAGACACGGTTTATTACGCCCATTCCCTCATCGAGAAGACCGACCGGCGCGACCTCGAAGCCCTCGCCGACATCTTCCTGGCCATCGTCTCCGAATGGAAGTAGCTGACCAACTCAGACATGCCCTTTCGCATGATTAAGTGGATGGCGCAGGGGCGCTGCCCGGGCCGTGAATAGAGGGGGACCCATCGGCCGGCCGATGGGGGAACCGCAGGGACTGGTTCCCGGGGGGTCGGGGGAAATGGATGGTCCCTATCACAGCTAACAAGCGTGGCGTCCTGCGGCCAGGGAGATGCCGTCAGGTTAGGATCTTTTCGAAGAAGTCGTTCCCCTTGTCGTCGACGATGATGAAGGCCGGGAAATCTTTGACCGTGATCTTGAAGATGGCCTCCATACCCAGCTCGGGATAGGCCACGACCTCTTGGCTGGTGATGCAATCCCTGGCCAGCCGGGCGGCGGGGCCGCCGATCGATCCCAGGTAGAAGCCGCTGTTCGTCTTGCACGACTCGGTCACACCCTTGGAGCGGTTCCCCTTGGCCAGCATGACCAGCGACCCGCCCATCTTCTGGAAAAGGGGCACGTAGTCGTCCATGCGGCCGGCCGTCGTCGGGCCGAACGACCCCGAGGGATAGCCGGGCGGGGTCTTGGCCGGGCCGGCATAGTAGATGATATGGTCCTTGAAATAGGCCGGCAGGTTCTCACCCTTGTCGACTTTTTCCTTGAGCTTGGCGTGGGCGATGTCGCGGGCGACGATGATCGGTCCGTTAAGGAAGAGCAGGGTGGCCACGGGATACTTGCTGAGCGTCGCCCGGATCTCGGACATCGGCCGGTTGAGGTCGACCGGGACGGCGGGGACATCGGTCGACGCCGGCTGGGGGAGATATTTCGCCGGGTCTTTCTCGAGCTTTTCGAGGAAGACCCCGTCGCGGGTGATCTTGGCCTTGATGTTCCGGTCGGCGTTGCAGCTGACACCCATCCCGATCGGGCAGGAGGCGCCGTGGCGGGGCAGGCGGATGACCCGGACGTCGAGGCAAAAGTACTTCCCGCCGAAGCCGGCCCCGAGCCCGATCTTACGGGAGGCCTCGAGGAGCTTTCCCTCGAGCTCGAGGTCGCGGAAGGCATGCCCACCCGGGCCTCCCGCCGTCGGCAAGCGGTCGAGATAGCGGGCCGAGGCGAGCTTCACGGTTTTGAGGACGAGCTCGGCCGACGTGCCGCCGACAACGACGGCCAGGTGATAGGGCGGGCAGGCCGCCGTGCCGATCCCCTTCATTTTGCCGACGAGAAATCTCTGCAGGGCCTCCGGATTGAGCACGGCCTTGGTTTCCTGGAAGAGATAAGTCTTGTTGGCCGACCCACCGCCCTTGGCAATGAACAGGAAGCCGTACTCGTCGCCGTCGACGGCGGTGATGTCGATCTGGGCGGGCAGGTTCGTGCCGGTGTTCTTCTCGTCATACATCGTCAGGGGGGCGTTCTGGGAGTAGCGGAAATAGTTCCTGGTGTAGGCGTTGAAGACGCCGCGTGAGAGGGCCTCTTCATCACCGCCCTTTGTCCAGACCCGCTGTCCTTTTTTAGCGTTGATGACGGCCGTCCCCGTGTTCTGGCACATCGGGAAGACGCCTTCGGCCGAAATGACGGCGTTCTTCAGCATCTCCAGGGCGACGTAGCAGTCATTGGCCGAGCTCTCCGGGTCTTTGAGGATCGCGGCCAGCTGTTCGAGATGCGACGGCCTCAGCAGAAAGGCCACGTCATGGAAGGCCCGTTCGGCGAGTAAGGTCAGGCCCTCGGGGGCCACCCGGAGGATCGGCCGGCCGTCGCATTCGCCGGCGGCGATATGGTCCCGGGAAATCGCGTCGTATTCGGTCGTGTCCGGTCCAAAAGCAAACATGGGCGAGTAGACGAAATCTGGCATCATTCTCCCTCCCTCGGCCCGGCGGTCCGGGGCCGGATCAATGGGCCTGGACTTTGCCCAGGCCGTACTCGTAGCCTTTCTCGAAGGCCAGCAGGTTCAGACCCTCTGTTCCCTTCGGCACGGAGGTCTCGACGGCCTTGCGCATGGCGTCCTTGGACACGAGTCCGCTCACGGCCGCGAAGAACCCGGTCATGACCATGTTGAGGACGACCTTCCGGCCGAGCTCCTCGGCGATCCGCATCGCCGGGATGCCGTAGACTTTGACCGTCGGGGG
>CAZSMW010000199.1:0-5141 GCA_964607985.1 uncultured Eubacteriales bacterium | reverse complement strand
ATTCGGGCCGGCCGTCTATTTTAGCGGGCCAATGAAAAAGAGGGCAAGGTCCCTTGCCGGGTCGTGAATGGTCATTGACATCGTCGCGCGGCCTACGATACACTTTGGCATCATTTTGTCCCTGGAGATTTGGCCATGGCGCCTGACGAAAAGCCCGTAAACGGCTTGGGGAGTCCCACGATTCCGATCCTGTCCGATTTCGAGTTCATCACCCGGGAATACCGGACATCCGACCTTCTGCAGATGCTCGATCTCGTCCTCGAACTCGAGGCCGAACTCGCCGAAAAGTTCAATGACGTCCAAATCAAGTCCGTGGTCGAGGACTATGAGAACCGTTATCTCAGGCCGGGAACGAAGTATAAGACGTTCGTTGCCGAATCCAACGGGAAGCTCATCGGCTATCTGATCGGATATGCGTCCGTCGGAGCCCCGGAAGTCGACAACATGTACGATATCCTGCCCGTGTCCCCGGGACGGACACCTCCGGAGTTCTATCTCCAGATCACGTTCGTATCCAAGGCCTTCCGAAACCACGGCGTGTCCAAAGCTCTCCATAAGCTGATCATCGGATACGCCCGGGAGCAGGGTCACCGGGAAATCTATGCCTGTATTGCCAAGTGGAACATCCCGGAGCTCAAGGTCGTCTCATCGTTCGATTTTGTCGAGACCGACCTGGGCTACCGGTGCCGGATGTCATTGAAGCTCTGATCGAAGAGCGGCGCCGAAACCGCTGCGATCCTTCCATCTGCCCGGCGAGATCCATTCTCCTCCTAGCGAATTAAGAGGGGAAGAGCGCCCGCGAGGCTTCCGTCTTTATTTGATATCCTATGCCCCCGGCCTACCTGGTCCTTGGCGAAGAGTCGCGCGTTCCGTTGTCGTAGATCCCAATGATTTCGACGGCCTTGCCGTCCTTCACCACGAACTCCACCCGGAAGTAATCGAGGCCTTCCGCCGCAAAGAGCGTTCCGGTCAAGGGGACCAGACGGTACTTCGGCCCGGTCCGCTGATAAAAAAGGGCGCCGTTTTCGAAGGAGATCTTGCGCTCCCCGTAGACGCCGACGTAAGTCTTGAGCGTTTTTTCGTCGACGCGGGGCGGGTTGGCCTTGGCTTTCATGCCCGTGAGGATCCAATCGTACGCGGACTTCCGCTCAGGGTCGGACGCCTTGGCGGCGAGCTTCTCAATGGCCAAGGCGTAAGCCTTGTCGAAAGCTTCGGCGGCCGGAACCGCAATATCCGGCGGGACACCGGTCCCCTCCCAGTTCGTCTTGGAGACCGGGTTGATGGCCCGGGCGATGGGCACGCGGAGGATGAAGTCCTCATGAACGATCATTTCATCGGTCGGGTGGGCGCCGCCGCCGGTCGTCTCCCCGATGACCGTCGCTCGCTTCAGGTTCTTCATGTTGTACGTGAATTCCTCGGCCCCGGAAAACGTGCGGCCGCTCGTGAGGATATAGAGGTCGGCGTTGACCGCTTTCGGCCCCGGGACATAGGGCAGGGTCCAGTAGTTTTCAGTCGTATCTCCGGCCCGATAATACAGATCGTTGAGATGGGCCGGCTCAGCGAAAAAGTAGGAGCTGATGAGCTGGATCTGGGCCGGGTCGCCGCCGCCGTTCTGGCGAAGATCGACGATGATGGCGTCGCAATAGGCCAGGAAATTCATCGCCGCGACCGCCGTCTCCCCGGCCCGGGCGGGGGACTGGAAGGAACGGAAATCGATGGTGCCGATATTCCCGGGCAGCTGCTCCACCTTGCGGAAGCCGAAGTTGTCCCGCCTGGCCGCCTGAAGCTGCCGCTCGCGGACTTTCCCCCTCTCTTCTTCGCTCTGACCCATGATCCGTCTGATGTCGGCCGCCTGTTCGGGGTCAAAAGCGAAACCCATATGCCTGTCCCTGCCCACGTCGAGCAAGGTCCCGGAGATAGCCCCGGCGAATTGGCGGGCATCGTTCAATTTGTCGAATTCGCCGCTTTTAAGCTTAACGCGGAGAACGTCCTCCAGCTTTTTGGCCGTATCGGCGAAGATGTAATTCTTGTTGAGGAGGGTGGAAATCTCGTCGACGATGGCTTGCTTTTGCGCGGCGTCGAGGGAAGGCGCCTTCGGCTCCTGGCCGAAGGCGTGAGGGCCGGCCAGCGTCAGACAGAAGAACAGAAGAAACATCCAGCGGGTTGCTTTGCGTGACATTGGGATTCTCCTAAAAATAAATTGTTCCTGTATGCGTGGGGACGAACCGTCCTCACCGGGCCTTCACGCGGGCCAGGATCCTTCCGATCCTGTCCGCCAGCGGGGAGGCGCCATTATCGTAGTTGGACATCACGGCGACGATGATGCCGGAGTCGACATAAATATCGAGCTGCGAATTAATGCCGGAGAAGCCGCCGCTGTGGCCGACGACCTTCCCGCCCGGGCTCTGGGCGACCGCGAACCCGTAGCCGTAGTTCGCGCCCTTGAAATCCGTCCACATCGTCTCCCGCATGGACTTGGAGACGAGCTTGCCGGCAAGGAGGGCGAGGGCGAATTTATGGAGGTCCTTGACCGTCGAAAAGCCGCCGCCGGCCGGCCCGCCCTTGAGGACGTGTTTGTAGAGGTTGTTCTGCCACTTGTAGGGGCTCGAGAAGTCGGGGCTGTAACCGATGGCCAGGTTCTCGACGGGATGATCCATTTCGTAGCAGTCGGAGCTGGTCATCCCGGCCGGCCCATAGATCGCCTTGCGGATATGCTCGAAGTAATCCTCGCCCGTGAGCTTCTCGATGACGACCCCGAGGAGGAACATCCCGGTGTTGCTGTACTGGAACTTCTCGCCCGGCGTGAAGGTGGGCTTGTCGTCCTTGATGAGCGGCTTGTAGTCGTCGAGCTTCCGGAAAAGGTCCCGGGAGCTCTTGACATAGGTTTTGTTGAAATAGCTCCCCAGGCCGGAGGTGTGGGTTATGAGGTGGCGGACGGTGATTTTGTCCGTGACGGATTTGGGCAGCCAGGTCTCGTCGATGTACCTGCTGATCGGGTCGTCGAAAGAGAGCTTCCCGGCCTCGACGAGACGGGCGACTGCCGTGGCCGTGAACATCTTGTTCATCGAGCCCAGGTTGAACTTGGTGTCGATGTTGTTCGGGACGTGGAAGGCCTTGCTGGCTTCTCCGCCGACCTCCGTCAGGAGCACGTCGGACCCCTTGGCGATGAGCAGGGTCCCCGAGAACCAGTTCTTTTTATTGAGGCCGGCCATTAGAGCGCGGATCTCGTCGACGGCCTCCTTCTCGGTCAGCGCCGCTTCGGGAGGTCCGACTGGGGGACGGGCGGAATCGAATCCGATGCCCGCCACCGGGAACTTCGGGGATTCGCCGAAGCGGAAGCTCAGGCCCCAGAAGCTCCCCAGGCTCCGGTCCATGACGATGACCACGGTCTCATCCTGCCGTTCGGGCGTGTAGGTGCGGACGGAATAGAACTCGATGCCGTCTGTGTCCCTCAAGAATCCGAGAAACGCGGAGAGGTGCTCCTCCATCGGCACCATCCCGCGGAACTCGCCCGTGCATTCCTGGTCGAGGAAGCGTTTGACGCGGCCCGGTTCTCCGGAGTTGATGACTTCGATGAGGGACCGGACGCGGGCGCCTTTCTGCCCTTCCGGCAGGACGGTCGTATCCTTGAAGTCCGGCGCGGCCGCCTGCTGGGCGATGGCGCTCGGGCCGACAAGGACCAAAGAGAGCAAAAGGACGAACGCCCATCGGATCTTCGTTCGACGCATGTTGAACCTCCTTGAGTTAAAAGATGATGTGTTCCCGTCAACGCGCTCGGCCGGCCGGGGGCTTCGGACAAGGCCTCAGACCTTTGATGAGCAGGTCGGCGATGTCCGCGACCTGCTCCTCCAGGTCTTCTCTCCGGCCCAGCTCGCGGGCCGACAAACTGAACGGCAGGAGAGAATTCGTGCTTTGAATGAGGACCCTGGAGACCGCCGCGGGGTTGGGGCAATCGAATGAGCCGGACCGGACGCCTTCCCGGAGGACGCTCTCGAGAATTTTCGCCTCGGTCGTGAAGTGGCTTTCACGGCGGACAAGAAGGGCTGTCCTCATCGACGACAGGAGGTCGCTGAGGCCCTGAGAATAGTGGGAGACGCTGTCGAAGCGGAAGAGCACCCGGGTCACAAGCATCCTGCGGATGTGCTTGTCGTGGGGCTCGGACGACCCCGCGATCTCCCGGAGCCGGGCGGCGACCCTCCCGGCGATGCGGTCGATGTGGGACAGGATCAACTCCTCCTTGCCCGGAAAATGGAGATAGATCGTCCCCTTGCCGATCCCCACCTGACGGGCGACGTCCTCCATGGTCATTTTCTTGTAGCCGTACCTGGCCAAGAGGACCTCCACGGCGTCGAGGATCAGATCCCGGATGTCTTCACGCTTGGCAATATGTCTCATGATGACTTCTGACTAGAATTGTATTATGGTCATTTCGAGATGTCAAGCGACACAACATCGTGGGATTCCCGCCAGATCTTCGACTCTCCCGGACTGGGGAGCCGATCGGTTCCTGAAGTGAGCACCCGCACAGGAATGCCCTTGGGTATAGAGGTCTTGCGCATAACGGCCATCTTCTCGGCCAAGTTGCTGCTCGGGGCGCCGACCGTGCGGGCCAAGGCGGGTAAGGTGTGGTGGGCGATAGAGGAATTGAACCTCTGACTTCACCCGTGTGGAGGAAGCGGCGGAAAAACATAAAGTGCAGATAATAATGTAAATCCACTGAAAATAGGTCGTTTTTTAGGGCATTCTGGATTTCGATAGAGTTCGATATTGTTAGATATGTTTTGATATTCCTGATGATTTTTGGGCACAAATGAGGGGTCGCGCTGTGCGGTTGACCGGCCGCTCCAGCGGTGATAATATCCCGGCATCGAGACAGGAGAAGGTGCCATGGAATGCCCGAATTGCTATGCCGAGAACATCGACGCATCCCGGTTAGGCAGCAACTGCGCGACACCCCTAGGAAAGCCGGGGCTTGAACAAGTCTCATTGACCAAAACCCTGGAGACGCCCGTCCACGTCCTGAAGGCGGGAAGCCTCGTCGCCGGCAAATACAGGATCCTGGAGGAGATCGGCCGGGGCGGCATGGGGGTCGTCTATAAAGCCGAAGACACCCAGCTCAAACGCACCGTCGCACTGAAGTT
>CAZSMW010000198.1:0-21296 GCA_964607985.1 uncultured Eubacteriales bacterium | reverse complement strand
AAGATGACGAAGCTGAAGTTCTGCTTGACCAGCGGGATGTTGCCGAAGAAGTAGCCTCCGAAGACGAACAACGCCACCCAGCCCACTCCCCCGATGACGTTGTAGCTGATGAACTTTCCATAGCTCATCTTGCCGATCCCGGCCACGAACGGGGCGAACGTCCGGATGATGGGGACGAACCGGGCGATGATGATGGTTTTCCCGCCGTGCTTCTCGTAGAAGGCATGGGTCCGATCGAGGTACTCTTTTTTAAAGAAGCGGCTGTTCTCTTTCTGGAAGACCTTCGGTCCGACGGCGTGGCCGATCCAGTAGTTGATGGTGTCGCCCAGGACGGCCGCAACGGCCAGGATGATGAACAGCCAGCCGACCTTGAAGAACTTGAATGTGCCGATGGAGGCCATTGATCCGCAGGCGAACAGGAGGGAATCTCCCGGGAGCAACGGCATGATCACCAGGCCGGTTTCGCAGAAGATGATGAGGAACAGAAGAAGGTAGGTCCAGATCTCATATTTTCCGATAAGGACATACAGATGCGTATCCAGGTGAAGGATGAAATCGATGAATTTCGTGATCAGCGTCATGCCGGCTCCTTAAGGCCTTCAATATATCTTCCCCCCGGGCTAAAATCAATTAAAACCGCAAGATATCTGCTAGAATATTCTGCGAAGACGCGCATGGAATACGAAGACAAGATTCGGCGGATCGACCGGGCGCTGGAAGCATTGTCCGGACTGGAATCCGACTGCACGCTGTGCCCGCGAAGGTGCCGGGTGGACAGGCGGAAGGAAGCGACGGGAATTTGTCAAACCGGCGCGCAGGCACGCGTCTCCCATGCCCTCCTCCACTTCGGCGAAGAGCCGGTGCTGAGCGGCCACGCGGATGATTCGCGGGCCGGGCGCACGGCCGCGCAGCGTTCGGGAGGCTCGGGGACGATCTTCTTCTCCGGCTGTAACCTGAAGTGCCTCTTCTGCCAGAACTACCAGTTGAGCTGGCTCAACGAGGGGAACCTGATCAGCGACCTGGAGCTGGCCGGCAAGATGCTCGACCTCCAAGAGCAGGGCGCCTTGAACATCAATTTCGTTTCGCCGACCCATATCATTTTGCCCATCCTAAAGGCCCTCCGGATCGCTTACACCCAAGGGCTCTCCATTCCTCTCGTCTACAACTCGAACGGTTACGACAGCCCGCCCGTCATCGGTTGCCTGGAAGGAATCATTGATGTTTATCTCCCGGACATCAAGTATTTTTCCCCGGTCATCTCGAAGAAATATTCTGGGGCGGCGGACTATTTCGAGAATGCCGGACCGGTCGTCCGGGAGATGTCCGTCCAGCAGCCGGTCCTCGAACTCAATGGAAAAGGGGCCGCCCGAAAGGGGCTCATCATCCGTCATCTGGTCATGCCGGGCTGCGTCGAGGATTCGTTATCCGTCCTCCGCTGGATCAAAACCAACATCTCCCCCTTCATCGGCCTCAGCCTCATGAGCCAGTACCATCCCTGCTATAAAGCGCCCGACGAGATCCGGCGCTCCCTGGCCGAAGAGGAATATCGCGAGGTGACGAGTTTGGCGTTTGAGCTCGATTTCGAGAACCTGTTCGTCCAACCGGAACCTTTCACGACAGGCGACCACCTTGTCCCTGATTTCGATAAAAAAGAGCCGTTTCGCTGGAAATAAGACACGTCACCCTGCGCGAGAATTATTCGGGAGCATAGAACCGCGCCTTCGGCAGCCGGTACTCCGGGATGCCGCAAGCGACGGCCAATTCCCTCAACTTCGTCTGGATGATCTGCATGTTGTCCGGCCCCATCCGGAGGAATTGTTTTTGGGCCTGGCTCAATCCTTCGAGCGTCTCATCAAGATAGGCATAACTCGCAACCTTCTTTTCAAGCAGGATCCGCCCCTCGACGACCGGGGTGCTCAACATCTCAACGACCGCTTGGGTCAGGGTGTCGTGAAAGTCCGCGTCCGGGTACCCAAGCTCTGCGTAGGCCTGCCGGAAGATCGGTTTCAAGGCGTTATACAATCGGGCGGAGCCCTTCGCGTCGAGGGAAATAAAGACATCAGCCACCGGGCTGTAACGGTCATAGCTCGCCTGGACGATGACCAATCCCCCTTCCCTTTTGACCGCCCTGAACTCCCCCTTGGGGGCGAAAAAGTCGACCTGGGATTTGGGACTCAGCCCGTTAGCGATATTATCGACCGCCGCCACGAACTTCCGAACGATGTCGCCCTTCTTCATCCACGCGGAAAGTCCGGGATGCGACGAAATATCCTGGGTCAGACGGCGGAGGATTTCGTCGCTCTTGTCGAGGTCCATTGAGGGCAGATTCAAGGCTTCCAAGGACGGAGCGACGGCTGTGCTTTCCGTTGCCGGGGGCGAGGAAACCTGGAGGGGTTTGTCCTCTACGGGCTTCTCCGCATTATGGCTGATGAGGTAATAGATCCCCGCCGCGACCGCAAGCAACAGAATGATTCCTACCCCTATCCGGATGACCTTCTTCGTATCGTCCATGACACACTCCTTTTTAGCCAAAACGGCCCGTGATGTAATCCTCCGTGCGCGGATCCGAGGGATTGGTGAAGATCCGGTCCGTCTCATCGAACTCGATGAGATCCCCCAGGAGGAAATAGCCTGTAAAGCCCGAGACGCGGGCCGCCTGCTGCATGTTGTGAGTGACAATGACGATCGTATAGTTTTTTTCGAGTTCGTACATGAGTTCCTCGATCCTGGATGTTGCGATCGGATCGAGGGCCGAACAGGGCTCGTCCATAAGGAGGATCTCCGGCTCCACGGCCAGCACCCGGGCGATGCAAAGCCTCTGCTGCTGCTCCCCGGAAAGCGTCAGGGCGTTGGTCCAGAGCCTATCCTTGAGTTCCGTCCAGAGGTGGACCGCCTCGAGACTGCGTTCCAGCCCCGCCTGGACGACTGATTTGTCCGTGATGCCGTGTACCTTAAGCCCATAAGTGACGTTGTCAAAGATGCTCAACGGGAACGGATTGGGGCGTTGAAAAACCATGCCGACTTTCTTGCGCAGGGCCAGGAGGTCCGTTCGGGGCAGGTAGATGTCCTCCCCGTCGATGATGACCTTGCCGGAGATCCGGACGCCTTCGATGAGGTCGTTCATGCGGTCGAGCGTCCTGAGGAACGTCGATTTCCCGCAGCCGGATGGCCCGATGAGGGCCGTGATCCGCCTCGCTTCGATGTCAAGATGAATGCTTTTAAGGGCCTGGAACTCCCCGTAGAAGAGAGACAGGTCGCGGACTTCGATGATTTTCATGGCTGTCTTTTACCCGAACCTCCCGCGCAGGTAATCATCGGTCCTCCGGTCGTCGGGGGCGGTGAAGATCTTGTCCGTCGGCCCCACCTCGATGAGTTCGCCACTAAGGAAAAAAGCGGTCCTGTCGGCGACCCGGGCGGCCTGCTTCGTGTTGTTGGTGACGAGAATGATCGTGTAGTCCCGTTTCAACAAGCGCAGGGAATCCTCGATTTTCGCCGTTGAGATAGGGTCAAGCCCCGAGCAGGGTTCGTCGAGGAGAATGAACTCGGGCTTGAGGGCCAGGACCCTGGCAATGCAGAGCCGCTGCTGCTGGCCTCCTGAGAGCTTGAGGGCGGAAGCGTCCAAACGGTCCTTGACTTCCTCCCAGAGTGTCGTCCTCTCCAGGCAATTCTGAACGAGCTCGGCCAACCGGGCCCGGCTGCTGGACCCGGAGAGGCGCGTCCCGAAAACGACGTTCTCGAATATCGATCGAGGCAGGGGCACGGGGGTTGCAAAGACCATGCCCAGTTTCCGTCTGAGTTCGGCCACGTTGACGTCCGGATCATAAATGTTCTTTCCATCGATCTCGATGACACCCTCCGTCCGTGACCTGCGGATGAGGTCGTTCATCCGGTTGAGCGCGCCGAGAAAGGTCGATTTCCCGCTGCCGGCCGGGCCGATGACCCCCAGGATCTCGTTCTTGAAGACATCGAGGTCGATCCCCTTCAGGGTCTGCGCGCTTCCAAAGAAGTGGCTGAACCCCTTGACCCGGATGGCTGTCGTCATGAGTATTTCCTGATGAACTTTTCCATAAGGTAATATGTGAGGAGGTTGATGATCAAGACGGAGATGACCAGGATCGCGGCCGTCCCGTAGGCGTTGGACATGGAGATCCCTTCCCTGGCCAGAATGTAAAAATGGACGGCCATGGTCCTGGAAGATGAGAAGATCGACGTAGGGATGTGAAGGGCGCTGCCGGCCGTGAAAATGACCGCAGCCGTCTCACCGATGCTCCGGCCGATGCTCAGGATGATCCCGGTGACGATGCCCGGCAGGGCCGCCGGCAGGACGACGCGGGTGACCATCTGCCACCGGGTGCTGCCGAGGGAGAAGCTCACCTGACGGTAGGATGCCGGGACGCTCTTGATGGCTTCTTCGCTCGTCCGGATGATCGTCGGCAGGATCATGAAGGCCAGGGTCAGGCCGCCGCTCAAGATGGACCAGCCGAACCCGAGTTTTGTCACGAAGAGGATGAAGCCGAAAAGGCCGAAAATGATGGACGGGATCCCGGCCAGGCAATCCGCCCCGAAGCGGATGATCCGGGTGACCCTGTTCTCCCAGGCGTATTCCGTGAGGAAAATGGCCGTGCCCACGCCGAAGGGGGCCGCAATGAGGACCGCGACTAGGGTCAGCACGAGCGTCCCGATGATCGTGGAAAAGATACCCCCTCCCCGGCCCATGTCCACGGGATTCCGCGTCAAGAAAGAAAGGTCGAGGACGGGGATCCCCTTCTTGAGGATGAAGACGATGATGAAGAGAAGGATGAAGACCGTGACCGCCGTCATGACCATGAGCGCAGCCTTGACCAGGCCCTGTTCGATTTTCGGGTCCAGGCGCATGGGTCAGCCCTTTTTCCTCGACGACGTCACGTTGGCGATCGTGTTCAGGATCATGATGATGACGAAAAGAATGACGCCTGTGGCGAACAAGGCCTGTCGATGTTCGCCGCTCGCATAGCCCATCTCCAGAGCGATGTTGGACGTCAATGTCCGGACAGGCGCGAGGAGGGACCCGGGCACGGCCACGGCGTTCCCCGCCACCATGATCACAGCCATGGTTTCGCCGACGGCCCGCCCCATGCCGAGGATGATGCTGGCGACGATGCCTGACCTCGCTGCCGGGAAAAGAACCATCTTTGTCGTCTGCCAGCGGGTGGCCCCCAGGGCGATGGAGCCTTCCCTGTAGGCGGGCGGGACGGCAAGAAGGGAATCTATGGTGATGCTGATGATCGTAGGCAGGATCATGATCCCCAAGATGACGGCCCCGGCGAGAACCGAGAGCCCGGGCCCCCCGAAGGTCCGTCGGATAAAGGGGACGAGGAGGACGACGCCCATGAATCCATAGACGACGGAAGGGATCCCCGCAAGAAGTTCGATAACAGGCTTGATAATCCTCCGCAATCTTTTTGACGAGAACTCGGTCAGGAAGACAGCGCAGGACAAGCCCAGCGGCACCCCGATGACGAGGGCACCCAAAGTGACCATCAGGGAACCGACGATCATGGGCAGGAGCCCAAAGTTTTTTTCGGAGGGATACCAATTCGTCCCACCCAGGAAGCTCTTGAAACCGTACCTGAACATGATCGGGACGCCTTCCATGAAGATGAAGGCGGTGATGACCGCCAGGACCGAGACGGCCGAGAAGGCGATGGCGAGCAGGGCCAGCCGGACCAGCCTCTCGTTCCTTTCCAGCTTATTCATCGAGTTCTCATTTCTAGGCTCCTGCCTTCAACTGCCGCGAAGGGCAGTCACCGGGCGGCGAGAAGCCCCTCCTTCCGGATCATGTCCTGTCCCTCGCGCGAAAGCACGAACTCAACGAAGTCCCCGGCCATGCCCTTGAGCTCGCCTTTCGAGACGAAGAGGAAGGGCCGGACGAGCTTATAGCGGCCATCGAGGATCGTCGCTTCTGAGGGCTCGGCCCCGTCCAAAACGAGGGCCCGGATCCTTTCGTTCACCAGGCCGAGAGAAATGTATCCGATGGCATCGGGGTCGCCGGCCACGATCTCCTGGACCGTTCCGTTCGAGTCCTCGACGATCGCTCCCCGGGAGATCCTCGACTTGCCCATGACCAGCTCTTGGAATGCGCCGCGTGTTCCGGATCCCTCTTCCCGGGTCACGACCGTGATGGCCTTATCCGGTCCCTTCAGGAACTTCCAGCTCGGGATATCGCCGGTGAAGACCTGTTTGACTTCGGCCAAACTGAGCCCGCGAAGGGGATTAGCCGGGTGAACGATGATCGCCAATCCGTCCCGGGCGACGACGATCTCCTTCAGATCCTTTTCATCGGCTTTCAAATCCCGAGAAGAGGTGCCGATATCCGCCGCCCCGGACTTGGCGGCTTGGATGCCGGCGCTGGAGCCGCCTCCCTGGACATTGACGAAACAGCCCGGCCGGCTCTTGATAAAAGCCTCCGCCCATCTGTCCGCAAAAGGCTGGACGCTGGTGGACCCGGCCACGATAATCTCGTGATGTGCCGAGCCGCGTGAGCACGAAACAGGAAAAAACGCGAAAGCCAGGCCTATGAGCAGGACCAAGGCCGGCCGTTTCTCAGACATGGAACATTACCTTTCCGCTTATACCAAAGGGATGAACCCAAGTCAAACGAACTCAGCCTTCACGGCTCTTCGAGTGAATCTTCCCCTTCCCCGTCGAGTCCGGAAAGCCTGGCATCGAACGAGACTTTCTTGTCTTCTTGCTCCCGCGTCAGCTTTTCAAGGTCCTCGAGAAGAATGTCGATGTCCGTCTTGGCCTGGTGCATGGACTTCGAGAGCGCCACGACGCGAAACCCGTCCTTCATTCCTGAAGCCTCCACGATGGCCGCGTTCAACTTCTGGAGTTCGTTATCCAGTCGCTCGACGGCTTTCTCCTTTTCCTGCATCTTTTTTTCAAGCGGCCGCAGGATCCTGGACCGTTCCGTGATGAGCTCGGAACGGAGCTTTCGGAACTCCCGGGGATTTATCTTTTCCCTGGGCGGAGCTTCTGTTTTATCCTTCGCTTCGATGGCTCCCTTTCCCCGGGGCCGTTCTTCTTCATCCTTCCATCCGATCTTGTCCAGAAACCGCTGATAATCTCCCTCATAGACGAGGACCCCGCCATTTTGGAAGACGACCAGCCTCTCGGCCAAGGTATGGAGAAACATCTCGTTGTGCGTGACCATGATCACCGCCCCGTCGAATTCATCGATGGCCGAGAGGAGTGCGTCGCTCGACTCCAGGTCGAGATGGTTTGTCGGCTCGTCGAGGAGGAGCAGGTTGACCGGAGTGGCAATGAGCTTTCCCAGCATGACCCGGCTCTTCTCCCCGCCCGAGAGGACCCGGACGGGCTTGAGAGCGTCATCGCCCTCGAACATCATGGCCCCGGCGATGAGCCTGGAAAGTTTAGGGTCCTCGTTGAAATTTGCGGACGCGACCTCGTCGAGGACCGTGTTCGAATCGACGAGGCTCGAGACGTTCGTCTGCTCGAAGTATCCCATGGTTATTGACTGGGGCGACGTGACCTCCCCCTCATCGGGCTTGAGAGCCCCCGCCAGAAGCTTAAGCAAGGTCGTCTTTCCCTTGCCGTTCTTGCCCACGACGAAGACCCGGTCCCGCGCCCCGATCGTCATCGTGAAGTCCTTGATGAGGGGCTTCCCGGGATCGTAGCCGAACGACAGGCCATCAGCGCTCAAGGCGTACTTATGATGAAAAGACTTTCCGGCGAACGAGAATTCAAGGGTCCGGATGGCCTGGAGCTTGTCTCTCTTCTCCATCTTTTCCAGGCTCTTGACCCTCGACTGGACGAGACCGCCCAGTCTCGCCTTAGCCCGGAAACGGGTGATGAAGAGGTCCATCTCTTTCTGTTTGCGCTCATCGTTGACGCGGGTCTTTTCATAGATCTCTTCTTCCTGGGCGATCTGAGCATAATATTTTCCCGTATCTCCGGCGATCTTACGTGCCTTCCGCCGGTGGATCCCCAGGACGCGAGTCACGACCTTGTCCATGAAACTTCGGTCGTGGGTGATGAGCATCAGCTCGCCCGGCCATGCCAAGAGAAAACGCTCCAGCCAGCGGATGGAGGTGATGTCGAGATAGTTATTGGGCTCATCGAGGAGGAGCATCTGGTAATCCGCAAGGAGGACCTTGGCCAGGTTAAGCCGGACCTGGAAGCCGCCGGAAAGCTCGGACGGGTGTTTGTTCAGATCGTTCTTGTCGAAACCGAGACCGGCCATGACCTTTTCCACCCGCCATAGCTCGGAAACCGCGTCCGAGGAAAGCCCCCGGGCCGCTTCATCCATGACGGAATCGGCCTTGAAGTCCAGGCGCTGCTCCACGTAACCGATCCGGTAGTTCCGAGGCATGGAGATCGACCCCGAATCCGGCTCCTCGAGCCCGGCGATCATCCGGACGAGCGTCGTCTTGCCGTGGCCGTTCCGGCCGACGACCCCGACCCGCTCTCGGCGATTGACCTTGAAGCTGATGTTGTCGAAAAGGACCTGCTTGCCGTAGTTCTTCGAAAGGTTGTCGACGACGATCATTTGATAATCCGATGGTTTAAGGCCCGGGGACCAATCGGTTTCCCGGGCTTTCTATTATAGCAGGTCTGTCACTATTTCTTAGGGTACGCCGGCGTTTCCGGGAACTTGAACGGGTTGGCCTTGATCCTCTCCAGGATGACCTCGATGGCCTTCTCAAGCTGCCGGTCACGCCCGGCCATGACGGAGGCCGGGTCGTTGTCGACGAGATAATCCGGATCGGCGCCGTGGTTCTCGATGAGCCACTTGCCCTCGCTCCCGTAAAAGGCATTGTTTGACTGCTCGACGGTCCCGTTATCGATCGTCAGCTGCTGGTTGAGGATGCCGACCAGGCCGCCCCAGGACGGGACGCCGACGACCGGCCCGAGCTTCCGGGCCCGGAAATCCTCGACGAAAGCCTCCCCGTCCGATCCGTTGTTTTCATTCGAGATGACGACATACTGGCCGTTGCTTGCCGTGCCCGGATAGCGAAAAGGCACCATATCCCGGAGGACATTGAAGGCCGTCAACTGGCGTTCGAGTTTGTCGATCAGGAAATACTCGGTCCAGCCGCCGGAGTTCCGGCGAACGTCGATGATGATCCCGTCCTTGTAGCGGAAGGCCCGCCAGAACTTGTCGAACTCGCCGATGCCGCCTCCGCCCATAGCGTTAATGTGCATGTAGCCGACACGGCCGTTTGTGGCCTTCTCGATCTTCTTGATGTTGTCTGAAAGCCAGCGAAAATACCTGAGCGGCTGGTCGTTGCGGATCGGTTCGACCTCATAGGTCTTCGCCCCTGAACCGGTGGGCAACCCGTTGACGGAGACCTTGATCTTGCGTCCCGGCGTCACCTGGAGGAGTTTGAAGTAATCATCGCCCGTTCTCACTTCAGTCCCGTCGATGGCGATGAGGTAATCGCCCTCCTTGAGGATGATGTCCGGACGGACGAGCGGCCCCTTGAGCGCGAGGTTGATCTCGGTCGGCCCATAGATCTTCTCAAATCTATATCTGTCGGCGGCCTTATTCGGGACCAGGTCCGCACCCAGCAGTCCCGTGGTAACCGACAATCCTTGCGGCGTCGCCAACGGGCCATAGTCTCCTCCGCCGACATACGTGTGTGACACGCAGAGCTCGCCCACCATCTGGGAAAGGACCCAGTTCAGTTCGTCGCGAGAGGACAGATAGGGGATATAAGCGCGATACTTCTCGCCCATGGCCTTCCAGTCCCGGCCGTGAAAGTTGGCATCGTAGAAGAAATCGCGATACCAGCGCCAGGCGTCACTGAAGATCTGGTTCCATTCTTTCTGGACGTCCACCGAATAGACCAGACCCTGAAGGCCGAGTTTTTCGCCCAAGCTTTTCGATTGAAAGGCCTTGTCCACCGGAGAGAAAAGGATGTCTCCCTCCTTGCGAGAGATAAGCTGTTCACCGTTCGTCGAAAGGCCGAATTCGCGGATTTTGTCTTCGAGCACGACCTCTTTCTTGTCCGTCATATCGAAGATGTGGAGCGACCACTTTGTGGCGCCCTTGGGTTTGAAGATCTCTTCATACTCGTCTTCCGTAAACCTGTCGACGGAACACCAAACCGCCTTGCCCTTGGCGGCCCTGAGAGTGAAGAAATTGCCGGGATCTACAGGAAGCGGATACGTGCGTTTTTGGAGCCCTTCGGTGTCGATGCGGAGCGGGCCGGGCGCGGCCTTCTTGTCGGTCTTCTCGATACTCCCGGCGGCCGGGCCATCGGCGAACGGGGGCATTTCACCGTCGCGGAGTTGGACGGCCATGACCTGCTGGGGCGTTGCGATCACATGGTTGTCCTCGTAGAAATCCATCTGGAGAGCGAAATTCCGGCTCGAAAGATAATAGAGGTAATCCCCGTTGGCGTCGAAGCAGGGGTTGAGATTGTCGTAGAAATCGTCCGTCACCGCGTATTTTTTGCCCTGGGCCAGATTATAAAGGAAGATCTGGTTGTTGCGGTTGTACTGGACGAAGCTGTAACAGATCCAGTTGCTGTCGGGCGACCAGCCGTAGTCGCTGACCTCCCAATAGAACTCGTCGTTTTTCATCTGGTTGGACGCATCAACCTTGATGAGCTTTTTCGTTGCCACGTCCACATAGAAGAGGGCGAAGTCCTTGTTGCCGAAAAGGATTTTGTTGCCGTCCGGCGACCAGTGAAGGTGGTAGATGAACCGGTCGAGTTCGGTCGTGAGGTGCGTCCATTCCCCTCCTTCGACCTTCTGCGTATAGAGTTGATATTCGCCGCTTTTGTCCGAGAAGAAAGCGATGGTCTTGCCGTCAGGCGAGATCGCCGGGTGCATTTCGCGGGTTCCGGGAGTGTTTGAGAGGTTCTCAGACGACCCCTTGCCTGTTGGAACGATGAAGACATCGCCGCGGGCTTCGAGGACGACCGTCTCGCCGTTGTTGGCGATGTTGACGCTATGGATATAATCGCGAGGATTGATCGTCCGCGGCCTCAGGGTCCAGCGGTCGGACGGGACGAGGACCTGGACTTTCCGGCCCTGTTTCGTCGCGGCGTCAAGGAGATGGAGGGTGCCGTCCTGGACGTAAACGATCGTCTTACCGTTCGCGGACGGGGTCATGATATCGAAGTCGCCGTACGTTGTGACCGGCGCGACCTCCTTGGCCCCGATCTTCTGGGCGTAAAGGTTCGCGATCCCGTTTCCGCGGTCGGAGACGAAAAACATCGTATCGCCGATCCACATCGGGTAGCTGTTCTTGCCGACATAATCCGAGATCGGGGTATAGGTCTTTTTCTCGAAGTCATACATCCAGATGTCCTGGTACTGGCCGCCCTTGTAGCGTTTCCAGTAATACTCCTCGTTCCCCCGGCGGCAGTAGAGCATCTTCTTGCCGTCTGCGGAAAAACTGCACAGGACGCCGCGGTCGAGCGGGAAGCGCTCCGGCGCGGTTCCGTCGCGGCCGACGAAATAGAGATTGGGGTCGCGCCCGACGATATTTTCGAACATGGAGCGATACAAGACCCTGGCGCCGTCGGGCGTCCAACCGACGACCTGGGCGCTGCCGGGGCTATAGGTCAGCCTTTTCGGCATCCCTCCCTCGGCCGGCATCAGATAGACGGCCTGGGGGCCGTCATAGCTCGCCGTGAAGGCGATCCAGTTGCCGTCCGGAGAGAACCTGGCGAAGGTTTCGATGCCGGGGAAGGTCGTCAGGCGTGTCGCCTGACCGCCCGCCACGGGAACGGACCAGAGATCCCCTTCATAAGTGAAGACGACCTTGTCGCCGTTCGTGGTCGGATAGCGCAGGAACCGTGCCTCCTCGGCCGCGAACCCGGCCGACGTCACCAGGACAATTAGAAAAATGATACTTAGGAATCTTCTCATCGACGGACCTCCTTGAAAATAATCTCATAATTTCTATCATACCCTGAGCGGAATGGTCAATCTTTCCTGCTGGACATCCGGGACCGCTTCCATTATAATAACGGTTCCATCGGGGAGTAGCGCAGCATGGTAGCGCACAGCGTTCGGGACGCTGGGGCCGTGGGTTCAAGTCCCACCTCCCCGATTCGATTTCCTTCATGTTTATCAGGGACCTGAAAACCAACGAAAAATTCATCTCCGGGGACAGGGCCGTCCTTCGCGAACTCCTCCATCCCGGGAAATATTCGATCGCCATCCGTTACAGCCTGGCCCATGCCATCATCAAACCCGGAAAGAAGACGCTTCCCCACCGCCTCAAGACGTCCGAGGTTTATTACATCCTCTCAGGGTCGGGGACGATGCACATCGACAGCGAGACCGCGAAGGTAAGGTCGGGCCGGGCGGTTTATATCCCTCCGGGGTCCATCCAATTCATCGAGAACACAGGAAGCCGCGATCTTGCTTTCCTTTGCATCGTGGACCCAGCCTGGCGTCCCGAAGACGAAGAGATCCTTTAGTTCCGACTCACATCCTATCCGCAATTTGCCGTGGACTGGGTCTTGAAAACCCGGGACAAAAGAGTATAAAATGATGTTCTTTAGCCGATAGACAAAAACGATTACTCCTTTGAAATAGTTAAAAGATGGAAGAATATCCCAAGAGCCTAAAACCACCGTTCAGCCAGAGGGCCTTTGGGCTCGTCAAGCGATTGAGTTGGAAGCAGACCTTCGCGGCGCTTCAATACCCTAACTACCGGCTTTGGTTCTGGGGACAGTTGATCTCGCTTTTCGGCTCTTGGATGCAGATCACCGCCCTGGGATTCCTGATCTATCAGCTCACAAAATCACCCGCATACTTAGGTTTGGTTGGATTTGTTGCAGGTCTGCCGACTTGGATCTTCATGCTCTACGCCGGCGTCATCGCCGACCGCGTGCCTCGCCGCAGGCTCCTCATCATCACCCAGGCCGCCATGTTGGCCCTAGCCTTCATCCTCGCCGGCTTGACATTTGGACACTTGGTTCAGCCTTGGCATATCCTCGTTCTGGCCTTCGGGATGGGCGTCGCCAACGCGTTCGATGCCCCGGCCCGGCAAGCCTTCGTCCTGGAGATGGTCGAGCCGAAAGACATGACCAATGCCATCGCCCTGAACGCGGCCATGTTCAATTCGGCCACGGCTCTCGGTCCCGCTGTCGCCGGCGTGACCTACGCTCTTTTCGGTCCGGGCTGGTGCTTCACCATCAATGGGATCTCCTTCATCGCCGTCATCGTCGCCCTAGCCCTGATGAAGATCAGGCCCTTCGTCCCCAAAGTGCAGATGAACTCCGTTCTCCAGGACCTCAAGGAAGGATTGCGCTACGTGGCCTCCCACGGGATGATCCGGACCATCATCGTGACCGTCGGGGCTGTAACTCTCTTCGGCTTCGCCTACGTTACCTTGATGCCTGCCTGGGCTGTCAAGGTCCTTGGAGGGGATTCGACGACAAACGGTTTTCTTCTGTCCGCCCGGGGCGTCGGCGCCTTGATCGGGGCCCTTCTTATCGCATCGCTCGGCCGATTCAAGTTCAGAGGCAGGCTCCTGACATTGGGTACGCTGGCCTTTCCCTCGTTCGTCATCCTCTTTGCCTTTGTCCGCTGGCTCCCGCTCTCTCTTCTGATCCTCATCGCGGCCGGCATGTCTCATATCCTCATCTTCAACCTCTGTAATTCGCTCGTCCAATCGTTCTCCCCGGACGGACTGCGGGGCCGGATCATGGGCATCTACAGCTTCGTTTTCTTTGGCCTCATGCCTGTGGCCGCTCTCTGGATCGGCGGCGCGGCCGAGAAATTCGGCGAGCCTGCGGCGGTCATCATCGGAGGTTCTGTTTCCTTGCTTTCCGCCCTGGCCGTTTTCTTCTTTGTTCCCAAGCTCCGCAGACTGGCTTGATGAATCCCGGCGGCCAGCCGGCCGGACCGAGAAGACCGCTGGCGGTCGGTTGTGATATTTTCGCCGTCTTGTTCTACGATAACGGTAAGATTTTTGTATAAGGAGGGCAGGAATGATTTCGACGAATCGAGGAGAAGGCATGAATAAAAAAAAGGCTTCGGCCGTCCTGGTAATGTCCTTTCTGATTTTGGGATCGGCCTTGGGGCTTTATGCCGGGGTCGAAAAAACGCGAGGGGTGGAGAGACTGAGGATCATGGTCGAGGAGATCGCAAAAACATCCGACGGAACGATCGGTGTCGCCGCGAAGCACCTGGAATCGGGAGCCTCTTTCGCCGTGAACGGCGGCGTTTCTTTTCCCATGGCCAGCACCGTCAAGCTCCCTATCCTCGTCGAGGTCATGGATCGAATCAAAGACGGCGAATTTAATCTAGCCGACGAATGGAGCGTGGAGCCTCTTGATCAGTTTTACGACGGAAGCCTGCTTTCGGACCTCAAGGCGCCCGGCATCGGCCTCTCCGTCGAGAACCTCATCAGCCTGATGATGTGGCAGAGCGACAATACGGCAACCGACCTTCTTTTGAAAAAAGTCGGCATTGCCGCGGTCAACGCCCGCATGCGTTCCATCGGGATCGAGAACATACTCGTCAGCCGGACCATCCGCGAACTCCTTCTCGATTATTATGTCGGCGAATCGGAGAAATATGCGCGCATGACGCGCGACGATTTCGGCAGGATCTATAAAAAGATGGCTGACGAAAACCCCGGGGCTCTCGCGAAGGCCCGCGGGGAGTTCGGCGTCAAGGCCGCGGACATTGCCACACCCCTGGCCATGGCCGGTCTCCTGGAGAAGATCTTCAAGAAGGAGATCCTGGACCCGGCCGGATGCGATTATATTCTGAAGGTCATGCTCGGTTGCCAAACGGGTGCGAGAAGGATCCGGGGGCTCCTCCCTGCGGATATCCCCGTGGCCCACAAGACGGGAACGATCGGGGGTACGACGAACGACTGTGGGATCATTTATCTTCCCGATGACCTCGGTCACGTGGCTCTTTGCGTCCTCAGCAAAGACTCGAATCCAGACCGCACGGAGGACAAGATCGCCCTGATCGCAAAGACCGTTTTCGATTATTTCTGTTTTACTGAGAAAACCCACTAAATGGAAGAGAATCAGAATTCTTTTTTCCGCCTTACTTCTTGACCCACTCGTCGCTGTCTTTTTGCACCCACCAGCCCGGAGACGCCGCTTTATTCCAGCTCTCGGCGAAGATCTTCTGGACGCGCCCGACCTGGCCGGCCTCGATGTTGAGGGCCTTGGCCACCTCCGCGTAGAGCTTCAACCGGTCACTGTTCTCGTCTTTGACCAACCCCCGCAGGGCTGCCTTGTCTTTGAGATTCATTCCGCCTTCCTCCCGGACATCAACCAGGCCGTTGTTGTTTTCCCCGATGTTACCGGCGTCGAACAACGGCTTCAGGCTGGGGAATCTCTTTTTCATGGCGTCCTTGAGGGCCCGGATCGCCGGGTTGGACACATTCGTCGCCTCCTGGGCGAACGCGGCCGGGACGAGGGTAAAGCCCGCGTGCCGGGACATCCTGGCCTCTTCCTTGATGGCCTCCGGAGCGGTCTTGTCCTTCGCGTCCTTCTTTCTGATTTCGTCGACGATCTCATCGGCCGTTTTCTTGACCGCGGCTTCGGGGAAATAAATGTTGACCGTGATGCAGGCAAGAATGAGGGTGAGGGACAGGGCGAACAAGACGAAACCCACAAATTTTGTTTTCATAGGACCTTCCTCCTTATTTTTTCAATTCCGGTTTTTCCGATTGTCCGACTCGTTCGAGCCGGCTCATCATCTCTTTAAAGCTGATCTTTTTGTCCGGCATCCTATTTATAACATTAATTCCAAATAGGGTGGGTTTCTTCACCAGGTACTCAACGCCCTTCTCATGAATGGTCCCATTCAGAGTGAAGGTGTCATTCTTCAGGGTGCTCGCAATGCCGATTTTCTTGTACCGGAATCCGTGGATGAAACGCATCCAGAACTGACCGGAGCCCATCGAAGCCTTTTGGCCCGAGCTCAGGACCGTTAGGTTGTCGACGGCTTTCAAGCTGAAGGTCTGGGTGACGCCCTTTCGCGGGACGGATTCGAGGTTCAGAATAAAGCTCTCCGGCTGGGCGTAGGAGATCGTCAGACCCAGGGCTTCGCCCCGGATGATGCCGGTCATTTCTCCAAAGGGAACGACGTCGGTCACCTTTTTCAGATCGAGGTCCAGGAGATCGACGTTGCAGGAAATAACCCGGCCCGGAGAGAAGGGGGTAACGAGCAAAACATCGCGAACGACAACCCGCCCGCCGAAAGTTTCGATCTCCGCCCGGCCGGTCGTTGTTATCTTATCAGGCGCGATATCCAGGACCGGGAATTCGGCTCGCGCCCGCCCCGACAGCGGAAATTGCGCCGTCGCGACCGGCAGGCGGGAAAGGTCTAGGCTCGGCAAATTGAACGATGTGCCCCCATGGAAAGCTCCTGTCCGCGGGTCGAACGCCAGTGCCGTCTCCCCGAATTCGAGGCGGGCGCCAAAGATATCCAGGCAAAAGGCGTCGATTCGAAAAGCGTTGGGGAGGCTATGGAGGGTCAAAGCGATCGGCGGAAACGCGAGGAAAGAAGTTTTGATTTCCTGGACTTGGAATCTCCCCGTTTCGGAAGGCTCCGCGCGTCCCATGTCGCCGATGGTTTCCATCGCCCGCTTGTTCACGTAATTGACCGGCACGTCGGCCGTGATTCCATGGACCGCAATATTGGCTCCGGGGTTCTCAATCATAGCGTCGCCGACAGCGAGGCGGCCTTTAAGGCTCAGGGCATCTCCGTCCCGCATGATCTCGAAGTCGCCCGAGATCTCGCCGCTGACGCGCATCCTTTTCTCCGGATTGGCCCCGGCTTGGGAATATAACGCGTAGAGAGGATCGAGGCTCAGGCGAGCACCCGCCTGAAGGCGTAACGATGACGACGTGCCCAGGCGGACCGACCCGCCGGCGTGGAGTTCGCCAAGGGTGGAAAAGACGATTCTGGCCGTCAAACCGTCGATAAACATCTCGGCACGGCTGAACCGGCCGGCGATATATGCCTCGAGCGGCTGTTTGCTCCAGGAAATGTAAAGATCTTTCCACAGGGATTCGCCCTCGGTCAGCTCCATGGAGCCTGTCCACGCAAAAATATCTTTAGCAGGTTCATAGGTTCCCTTGAACCTTGCCGCCTGTTGTAAGCCGTCCCCGGCGATGGTGAATGAAGGGTCGTTGAACTTGATCTGGGACATAGCGAACTCGCCGGAATATTCCCAAACCCCCTTCCGGCCGAGGGGGGTTCCGGCTTCGATCCCGACATCCAGAGCCCCGTCGATTTCCCAGCCGGCCAGGCCCGCCGGCATAAACGGCGCCAACAGGCCGCGCAGGACCGGGATCTTCAGGCCCTTGCTTTCGAGACGCGCCTGTCTGACATTCACGGGGTCGAAATCGAACTGCCCGGAAAAGCGGATGGGGGCGAGGTTCGGGAAGCGCGTTTCGAGGGCCGTCAGAACGATCGACTTGCGGCCGATGTCCAGACGGGCGGCACCATTGAGCCTGACCTCATCGAACGCAAGACCTTTTTCCCCGGGAAGCGAATAGGCCAACCCTTGGAGAATGCCCTCGAAGTCCGTGATCTCCGCGATGTTCCTCGTAGCATTAACCTTGAGACGGACGGAGGATTGCCGGATATCGAGATGATCCCTGGAGATCCTGCCGATCGCGGCTCGGATATCGGCTGAAGCCTGGATTTCGGGGGGAGAGCCGGCCAACTTCAGGATCGCCGCAAACTTGCCCTGGACGGAGGATTGCCGGATATCGAGATGGTCCCTGGAGATCCTGCCGATCGCGGCCCGGAAATCGGCTGAAGCCTGGATTTCGGGCGGAGAGCCGGCGAACTTCACTAGACCCGAGAGCTCGCCATGGATTGGGAAACCGGCTTTGCTGTAATCCAGTTTCACATTGTCCAGATAAACGGAGGCCTCGAGCTTACCCGTGTTTATCCGCTGGCCTGCGGTCAGGAGATAATGTCCTTCAAGCCGGGTCTTGCCCTGAATCCGCGCTTCCCGGACGGCCGGCGGAAAATATGGGGCTGCGATCGCAGCGATGGACTCCAGGCTGTCGATTTGGGCTCGAGCGTTAAGATCCAGGGACATGTTCTTGCCGAGATCGACGGCGCCGGAACCGGTGACGACAATAAGGTCGGGGACGCCGATAACGAACTTCATGATGGAGAACTTATTTTCGCTGGTCGTCCAGACACCGTCGGCTTCGATGTTAAGAGACTTGAGAGAATCGTCCTTCCCGGCCACGGTGAATCGGGGGGCATCGAGGGCTAGACGGAGGTTGATCCCGGTCGTCCGGGCAAGCGCCAAGGCGCCGTCCGCATGGAGCCGGCTCTCGAAGGCCAGGCTTCCGTCGTTCGTCGTGGCGCCGATATATCCGGCGTCAAGGAGAAAGTCGTAGGTCCCGGCCACTCTCGTCCCGGCAAGGCCGAGGTCCACTTTCTCCAGGCGGAAATTCTGGCCGGGGAGGGAAAAGCCCATGCGGCCGCATTTGATGGAAACGCGCTGCGCGTAGGAGAGAAGATCCGCAGTTTGGAGGATGATGCTCCCCACGTCGGTCGGCGTCCCGGAATTTTTTTTCTGGTCTACGCGGAGGTCGGCGATATCGACATCGGCCGTTTCGAAGGCGGGCGCGTCCCCGTTGAGCAGTTTCCCCAGCACACCCCTGGCCTCGACCCGATTGACCAGGACATCCATGGTTAAAACGGGGGTTTCATAGGTCGCCTTGAGCGACGAGATCACGATGCAGAGCGGGAAGAGATCGTAGTCCAACGCTCCGATCTGGATGGCCATCCCGGTTTTCTTGGCCAGATACTTTTGAAAGACGTTTTTGACGAGTGGCTTGTCGAGGAGGAAAAGAAGCGCCGCGGCGGCGAGGAGCAGGATAAGGCCACCGGCGGCCAGGCCGCCTATGCCCAAAAGCTTCTTAAGGCGTTTTTTCATCGTGGCGGGCAACCCGCGGCTGTCGTCTGCGCTCATTATAGCATTTTCCACGGATCTCCTTCATGCTGAGTGTCCACGCCACGCCCATGGCGTCCGTGTCGGCGAATGCCACCCGGACCGGAGGGCCTCCTTCATGGCGGCGCCCCCTCCCCCGCTCACGCTAGGCGGAGAGCTTCTCCCCGGCACGGACCACTTGCCGGAATGCGAGGAAGCCCGCGAGGTAGACGAGGCCCGCGATGAGGAACGCTGCGTGGAAGCCGAGAAACATACTCACGAAGATACAGAATAGCGAGCCGAAGACCGTCATGAAGGAGTTTGTGGCCCAGGCCCACGGGACAAGCTTAGGCTCGTAGCGGCCGAGGGCGGTGATCCCGAGAGGGAAGGGCATCCCCATGAGGAACGCGAGGGGGGCGAACATGGCCACCGCGAATAATCCCCTGGCGCCGAGACCGAAACCGAGCAAGTGCGGGATGGCAAAAGAGAGCAACTGGCTCACGCCGACGGCCAAGACCAGGAGGGCTATCGGGAGCGCAACGAAGAGCTTCGCGGGCACCATGGTGATCCGCTTCGCGTACCAGCTCCCGAGGCCTGAGAAGAGCAGGATCGAGAAGAGCGAAATGGAGAAGGAGTAGGCCGGCCCACCGACAAAGACCATGAGCTTCTGGATGAGGGCGATCTCTATGAAGATGAAGGCAAGACCGAGAGAACCGAAGTAGATCGCCACGGCGCCGTGGCCAGCGCGCGCCCGCTCGCCGCTCCCGGCCTTGAGCCAGGGGTAGAGGATCCCGGCGAGGGCGAGGATGAGGATCTGGGCAAGGCTGATGATGAGGGTGATGAGGCTCAAGGGGAGGTTGGTGGTGATGTAGCCGCGCGCGCCGCCCTCCTTGCGGAAAAGGTGCTTCCACTTGTAGTAGTCGAAGAAGAAGGGCTTGTTGTCGGTGGAGGGCTTCACGTTGTAGAGATAGGTCTCATAGAACTGTGCGCGGACCGTGGGCCCGGAGCGCAGCACGGTGTCGTACTCGGTCTTGCGGTCGGTGAAGGGATCGTAGGCGATCTCGAAATCGTTGGCATTCGCCCACGCTTCGAGGTCCGCGACCTCCTCCTTTGTGAAAAACGTCTTCTTCAGAAGGGTCTCGGCCCACTTCGGTCCCTTCACGACGGCGAAGTGCCGCCAAGGCTCTTCAATGCCGGCATTCTCGATCGCTTCGACCTCCAAGGTGATGAGGCGCAGCGTCTCGCGCGGGGGCTTGAACCACCAGCGCGAGAAGGAGAGGATCCCCTCGGGGGTGAGGTGGTTCCAGAAGTCGCCCATCGCCTCGGTAGTGTAGAGGTAGTTCTCCGTGAGGGCGTAGGCGCCGGAGGCCAAGGCGGTGAAGGTGTCGACGCCGCTCAGCTGGATCACGTCGTAGCGGTCCTGGGTGGTCGAGAGGAAGTGGCGGCCCTCGGCGGTCACCACCTTCACGTGGGGCTGGTTGAAGAGGCGCCCCGCATAGTCCGCGTAGCGGCGGGTGATGGCGTCCACCATGAGGGGGTTGACGTCGACGCCCGTGAGGTGGGTCGCGTCGTTGTAAAGGGCGATGAGGCCGTCGATGCCGCCGCCGAGCCCGATGACCAGCACGACGGGCTTTTTCTTGAGGATGTAGGGCGCCGCCTGGAGGTAGCCGTTGAGAAAGCTCATCTTCTTTATGTCGCCGTCGGACTTCAAGGCGCCGGTGCAGGCCTGCCCGTCCTGGCAGATGAAGAGATGTGTCCATCTCGTGCGCTTGACCACGGGGGAGACGTCGCCGCTGAAGGTCGAGAGCACACGGTCGAACGGCTTGATGATGTCGACGCGCGCCACCACGTCCCACTTGCTGTATTCGACCTCGTTGGCGCCCTTCGCGCGGTTGGCGAACGGGAAGAGCGGTTTGGAGGAGGGCACGTGGACGAGGTATGGGTCGACCTTCATCCCTACGAGAAAGACCGCGGCGAAGAAGCCGACCTTCAGCCAGTTCGGGACGTTGCGGTAGCCCTTGCCGAAGGAGTCCATGACGAGGCCGGTGACGCCGGCGAGCAGCGCCACGAGGAAGATCATGTTCGTCACCCCGAGGGCGTGGATCGCCGGGAGGCTCACGAGGGCGCCGATGGCTGCGCCGAAAAGGTCGGAAAAATAGACGCGGTTGATGTCCTGACGGTAGATCGTGATGATCCCGCCGAGGCACATCCCGGCGAAGTAGAAGGGCACGGTGAGCAGGACGTAGAAGGCGAAGAGACTGATGAGCTGCGACCAGTCTTTAACCACGTTGAGCGGTTCGAAGTCAATGCGGGTGATAAGGAGGAACGAGATGATGGTGGCGAAGCCGTAGGCATAGGCGTTGCGCGCGATGAAGGCCGTGGAGAGGAAGTGCGG
>CAZSMW010000197.1:0-2517 GCA_964607985.1 uncultured Eubacteriales bacterium | reverse complement strand
CCCCCTCCGCTACGGGGGCTTATGGGCGGCATCCAGTCCGCTCGTTAAGAACTTAACTCTTATTGATTCAATCACACATAAAAAGATGCTTGCCGGTCAGCAGAAAGGTGGGCGATCCCTGGACGCATCTGCCGACCCTCGCGGATCGGGCGGGCGAAGCGCGGCTGAGACGCACTTTGAGATTAAAAGAGGGGCGAATGCCGGGTCTGGGTTTCAAGCTTCGTTCAACGGACTAATCAAGCGGATCTTCTTTCCGATGGCTCGATTCGCTTCCCAGAGATCCACCGCGCGCTGAGCATTCAACCAGAACTCGGGTGAGTTGCCGAAGAGGCGCGAAAGGCGCAAGGCCATTTCCGAGCTTACCGCCCGGCGGCCACGGAGGATCTCGTTGACCGACTGACGGGAAACGCCGAGCCCCTGAGCGAGGCGCATCACGGTCAGCCCATGGTCCGGCATAAAATCCTCGCGCAACATTTCCCCGGGATGCGTCGGGCGAATCCGCCTGATTCCGCTGTTGGAAATGCTCATGTTTTCCCTCGCTTCAATGATAATCCGTGATCTCGACGTCGTAAGCGTCGCCGTCGACGAATCGGAAACAAATGCGTCATTGGTCATTGATCGATATCGAACATTGTCCCTTTCGATCGCACTCGAGTTCATGCAGCCGGTTGCCGGGCGGAACCCTCAAATCATCCAAGGTCGCGGCATGCTCAATATATTCGAGTTTTCGAATCGCCCGTCGCATGATGTCCGGAGGAAGGCGCTTCGACCGGCCTATCGCGTACAGTTCCTGAGTTGACCGATCCGCAAATGTTCTGATCACGGGTTAAACGTAAACTATCACGTGACACTTGTCAAGCATCAGGAGAGGACCTGAAATTGCCGATAGGACGCGACTCGGAATTCCGGGACATGAACCAATTCTCTGGAATTGGTATCGTGTCCCTGGAATTCTCCTCGCCGTTCCCGGGCTTTTTTAATATAATAGCACGAAGGAGGCCGCCCATGAACAAAACACTTCGATCCCTCATTCCTCTGCCGGCCTTGATTTTCCTGATCGGGAGTGTCGCATCAGCCGCGACCCAATCCCGCCCAGAATACCCGCGGCCCGACCTGGTCCGGGCCGAATGGCTCAACCTCAACGGCGAATGGGATTTCGCCCTCGACCTGTCCGGGAGCGGGGAGGAGCGGGGCCTGCCCCTGGGCGCTGGTTTCGATAAAAAAATCATCGTTCCGTTCGCTCCGGAGAGTCAACTCTCCGGCGTCGGCTTCACGGATTTCATTAACGCCGCCTGGTATAAGCGGACGATCGTCCCGCCGGCCGAATGGCAAGGGAAGCGCGTCCTCATCCATTTCGAGGCCTGCGATCATACGTCGACGGTCTGGGTGAACGGGGAAAAGGCCGGCGCCCACGAGGGCGGCTACACGCCCTTCACCCTGGACATCACAGATCTCCTCAAGCCGGGCGAGAACCTCCTCGTCGTCAGGGCCCGTGACCACCAGAGGTCGGGCCAGCAGCCTATCGGAAAGCAATCCATCCGCTACAACTCCTACAGCTGTTTCTACCGGCGGACGACCGGCATCTGGCAGACCGTTTGGATTGAGCCCGTCGCGCCGACGTTCATCGAGTCGTACCGGGTCGGGCCCGACATCGATAACGGAGTCGCCGGCGTTACGGTCTACATGAACCGGGCGCCGGAAGGCGGGATCGTCCGCCTGGCCGTGACCGAGGACGGCAAGAAGAAGTTCACAGGGGAGAAGAAGGCCTCCGGGCAGGTCACGTTCACGGTCCCCATCAAGGACGCCAAGCTCTGGGGCGTCCGCCAGCCGTATCTTTACGACATCGAGATCGCCTACGAAAAGGACAAGCGCGTCGAGGACAAGATCGGCGGCTATTTCGGCATGCGCAAGGCCGAGGTCCGCGGCAACACGTTCTATCTCAACAACAAGCCCCTCTTCCTGCGCACAGTGCTCGACCAAGGCTTCTATCCGGATGGTATTTACACCGCTCCCTCGGACGAGGCCCTGAAGCGTGACATCGAGCTTTCCATGAGCTTCGGATTCGACGGCGCCCGCCTCCACCAGCGCGTCTTCGAGCGGCGGTTCCTTACCTGGGCGGATAAGCTCGGCTACATTGTTTGGGGCGAGTTCGCCGACTGGGGGCTGGACCTCACGAAGCCCGAGTCCTTTTTGGCCATCACCCGGGAATGGACTGAGGCCATGGAACGGGACATCAACCATCCTTCTATCATCGGCTGGTGCCCGTTCAATGAACGCTGGGACGAGAATTACCGCGGCGTCATCGAGGGTGTCTTCAAGCTGACGAAGAGGCTCGACCCGTCGCGGCCTGCGATCGACGCTTCGGGCGGATACCATGAGACCTCACCCGACATCTACGATTCGCACAATTACGACCAGAACGCGGAAAGCTTCAAGGCGGCGTTCGACGGCCTGCTCCAGGCGCCTCCCGTCATTTATGTCAACGGCGAAAAAGAGAAGAACGCGCCCTACGCCGGC
>CAZSMW010000196.1:0-3634 GCA_964607985.1 uncultured Eubacteriales bacterium | reverse complement strand
AAAGAACGGGCTTTTCTCAATAGACTCGTCCATCCCCTTGTCCTTGAGAAAATCAAGCAAATAGTCGCCTGTCTGGAAAAGGAAGGCCGGCACATGATCTTCGTCTCGGAGGCCGCCCTGGTCGTCGAGGCCGGGTTCGCCAGGTTTTACGATAAGATCATCGTCGCCCACTGCGACAGGGACATCCAAGTCCGGAGGCTGATGGAGCGGGACGGGATCGGCCGCGCGGAAGCCCTTAAGAAGATCGGCTCCCAACTAGGCCAGGAAGAAAAGCTCAAGCACGCCGACTACACGATAGAAACTTCGGGCACATTGGCCGAAACCATCGAGCAAACCGAAAGGGTCTACGCCATGCTCGTCCGGGACGAGGAGCTCCGGGCGCGCCGTCGGGACCTTTAAGCCGGGCGGGACGGGTTCCGCAGGCCGGGCAAAGCCCCGCGGCAACGGGTCGCCTTATCTGAAGTCCCGCAGCGAGACAAAGACCGCCGACCAGGGGCAAAATCGGCCGACGGTATCCACCCAATAATCGATGTCTTTCTCGACGTAGGACGGGAGTCCGTCGCAGAGCTCCATTGTGAGCTCGGCCATATGGACGTCCTCCGGATCGATGTGCCAGCTCCACGGTGCGTTGTACGCTTCCCGGCCCTTGATGAGGCGCCCGCTCGGGATCCGGGCGTTGCTCTGCCCGTTCGAGAGGGCCAGAACCTGTTCGATAGTCTGCGGGTTGGTGATGAAAATGCTGTAACGTTCCCCCCGGACGTCGAAGGTCGCAAGCACGCCTCCTTCGAGTCCCGGGGAGGTCGGCGACGAGCAGGTGGCCAGGACCGTCGCCGCCAGGAAGAGACCCGCGACCCCTTTCGCGAAGAGTCCCCAGTTCATCGTCCCGGAACCTCGGGCTGCGGCCTCACCGGACGGACTTCAACCCGGCGGCGAACAGCGGGAGCATGATCTCGTGGTGGCCGATGAAATAGAACCCCTTCCCCTTCTTGCCCAAGGGCCTTCGGACAACGTTCTGGTCAGGCCTGTAGTGGTGATTGAAGTCGAAGACTGCCGTCGAAAAGTCATCGAGCCTTATGCCCTTGTTCCGGGCGACCGCCACAGCCTTGAGAAAGACCTCGGGGAGAATGACGGCGGAACCGACGTTGATGAACACCCCTCCCCCACTCAATCTCTCGACGAGGGAGCAAAAGCGGCCGAAATCCCTGAGCGCGGTCGCTCCCAGGGCCTCGCCGTCGGCGTCGGGGTGGAAGTGGATCGTATCCGTGCCGATGGCGACATGGACAGTCACCGGGACGCCGAGTCTATGGGCGTTGGCCAGGAGACTGTATCTTCGATAAGGGAACTTCGATCCGGCCATCATCCGTCCCACGGCTTCTCCGAGTCCCAAACCGTCGCGTGCGCCCTCCCGGATGGCGCCGTTAAGGAACTCGCCCGTCTCCCTGGCCATGCCGAAACGCCCGTTTCGGATCTGCGCGCCGACCTCTTCGGATGTCGCGCCGCAGAATGCGACCTCGAAATCATGGATGATACCGGCCCCGTTGAGCGAGAGGGCGGTCAGCCACCCCCCTTTCATCAGGTCGATGAGGATGGGCGCAAGCCCCACCTTGATGACATGAGCCCCGCAAGCAAAATGGATGGCCTTTCCCTTCGACCTGGCCTTTTTCACGAGACCTAAAAACTCGCGGAAATCGCCGGCCGCGAGGAATTCCGGCAACGAACCGACAAGGCTCCGGACCGATGCCGACGGTTCGAGGGGCCGGGCGAACTTCCGGACGGAGACAAGACTGAGCCTGGAGCGCAGAGAATACAATTTGAGCTGATGGGGACCGGAACGCGGGGTCCGGCCGGAACGGCCTCGGCTTTTCGTCATCCGGAGATCTTGGCTTTTGAGAGAAGGTTCTTCAATTCCTGGCCGGGGCGGAACTTGATCCGCTTGCCCTTCTGGATCTTGATCTGCTTCTGCCGGCGGATGTCCCTTCCGAAGCCCGTCTTCTTGGCGACGACGCGAAAACTGCCGAAGCCGCGGATCTCCACTTTCTCGTTTCCGGCCAACGCCGTTTTCAGGGAATCCAGGATGGACTCGACGATCAATAATGATTTAGCCCTGTTGAATTCGGACTTCTTCTCGATCGCGAGCGCGATATCATTCTTGATCATCGATGTCTCCTTGGCGCCGCAGGAATAGATAATAATTAGATGATTGATGCTCAAATGTCAAGAAAATTATAACTTATTGACATGGTTGCGATTACTTCCTATACTGAATTCGCCGTGATCAAGATAATCCGGGCTTTTTCTTTTCTTGTTCTCGTTTCTTCTTTTTGCGGCGCCTCCATTCTCCGGATCACCGTCAACGCGCCCATCCACCCCATCACGTCCGAATATATCGTCCGGACCATACGAAGCGCGGAAGCGACGAACGCGCGCCTGATCATCATGGCCATCAACACGCCGGGAGGCCTGGACACGTCCATGCGGGAGATCATCGAAGCGATCGTCAACTCCAAGGTCCCTGTGGCGGCCTACGTCAGCCCGAGCGGCGCGCGTTCAGCCTCGGCCGGATTCTTCATCGGCATCGCCTGCGACATCTACGCGATGGCGCCGGGAACCAACACGGGAGCGGCCCACCCGGTCGGCATTTCCATCACCGGGCAGTCCATGGACAAGACCATGGAAGAGAAGGTCACGCACGACGCCGCCTCCTATATCAAAACCCTGGCCGAGAAAAGGGGCCGGAACATCCAGATGGCCGAGGACGCCGTCCGCAAGAGCCTGTCCTACACCGAGCAGGAGGCCTTGAAGGGCGGGCTGATCGACCTCGTCGCCAAGAGCGACAGGGACATCATCGAGTTCTTGGACGGCCGAAGCCTCAAGCGCTTCAGCGGGGACGTGATGATGCTGTCCCTCAAAGGCGAAAAGATCATCGACAAGCCGATGACCTTCCGGCAAAGCTTCCTCCTGACCATCTCCAACCCCAACCTGGCCTACATCCTGCTCATGATCGGACTTCTCGGCCTCTATTTCGAGTTTGCCCACCCGGGCGCCATCCTGCCGGGTGTCGTGGGGGGAATCTCTCTGCTCCTGGCCATCTTCTCGTTCCAGATCCTGCCCATCAATTATGTAGGCCTCCTTCTCATCATCCTGGCCGTCGCCCTCTTCATCCTCGAGGTCAAGGTCCACAGCTATGGTATGCTCTCCCTGGGAGGTGTCGTTTCCATGGTCATAGGTTCCATGATGCTCATCGATTCTCCGGTTCCCGAGTTGAGGCCGAGCTTGAGGGTCATCATCCCCGTAGCCGTCGGGATCTCGCTCGTCTGCATCTTCCTGGTGACCCTGGTCGTCAGGGCCCAGGCTCGCCGGGCCGTCACGGGCCGGGAGGGAATGATCGGGGAGGTCGGAACGGCGCGGACCGATCTCTCGCCCTCGGGCAAGGTCTTCGTCCACGGTGAACTCTGGGAAGCCGAATCCGACCAACCCGTCCGTATGGGCGAAAGGGTGAGGGTCGTCGAAGTCGAAAAAAGTCTAAAAATCAAGGTAAAAAAGGAGGAAACATGATAAACCCATCTATGCCGATCTTCATCATCGTGGGGATCGTCGTCATCTACATTCTGAACTCCATCAAGATCCTGAGGGA
>CAZSMW010000195.1:0-10860 GCA_964607985.1 uncultured Eubacteriales bacterium | reverse complement strand
AACATCTCCCAGCTCAAGGATCTCCTCACCCGCAAGGTTCTGAAGAAGCGGTCCCCCGGGATGCAGGTCGTGATCGTCAGCTTCGGCTATAAGTACGGGCTGCCTCTGGACTCCGACCTCGTCTTGGACACACGGTTCCTGCCCAACCCGTTCTACATCGACCGGCTGCGGAACCGGACCGGAAAGTCGGACTCCGTCCGGGATTACGTTCTCAATGCGGAGGAGACGAAAAACTTCCTTAAGGAGCTGGTCGGGTTCGTCGACCGGCTCATCCCCAGGTTCGTCAAGGAGGGGAAGAGCAACCTGACGATCTCCATAGGCTGCACAGGAGGCAAGCACCGGTCCGTGGTCGTAGCCGAGGACCTCAGGCGCCACCTCAAGGGCATGAGGCCGGCCGTGAAAATTTATCACAGGGATATTTATAAGTAAGGGACTTAAGACCATGATCGGCGGCATCATCGTATCGCACGGCAAACTGGCAGAGGAATTATTGAACGCCCTGACCATCATCCTGGGCGAAGCTCCGAACATCGAATCCATCTCCATCGGCTGGTACGACGATGTGGAGGATTCGAAGAATAAGATCAACATGAGCCTCAAGCGCGTGGACCAGAAAAACGGCGTCATCATCTTCACCGACATGTTCGGCGGGACGCCCTCCAACCTGAGTTTCAGCTTCCTGAAGGACAATCAGGTGGAGATCATCACGGGCGTCAACTTGCCCATGCTCATCAAGTTCGTTTCGCTCCAGAGGAGCAACGACCTGAAGGATGTCGCCAGGAAGGTCGTCGAGCAGGGGAAGAAGAACATCCACCTGGTCAGCGCGCTCCTGGGCGCCAAACACAAGTGACGATGCTCGAAAAAAGAATCACCATCAAGAACAAGCTGGGACTTCACGCCCGCGCGGCCGTGAAGTTCGTCAACATGGCCAATCGTTTCGTCGCCTCGGTCAAGATCGTCAAGGACGGCAACGAGATCGACGGCAAGAGCATCCTCGGCATCCTGACCCTGGCTGCCACGCAGGGAAGCGAGATCCTGCTCCTCGTTGCCGGGAAGGACGAGGACTCCGCCTTCAAGGCTCTTGCGGACCTCATCAACAACCGGTTCGATGAGAAAGAGTGAGGCGCATGGAAATCATCAGGCTCAGGGGGATCGGGGTTTCACCGGGGATCGGCATGGGCGAGGTGTCCCTCTCCGAGCGGGTGATCTTCACCTCGCGACGGGAGGCCATCGCTGCCGACCAGGTGGACGATGAACTGAAACGGCTGAGACGGGCGATCGAGCGCACGAAGAGCGAACTCGTCCGGATCAAGACGGACATCAAGGACAAGATGGGCGAGGAGCACGCGTTCATCTTCGATGCCCACCTTCTGATCCTCGAGGACCCCTCGCTCCTATCCAGCTTGGAGAAGATCGTCAACGAGGACAAGGTCAGGTCCGAATGGGCCCTTTCCAGGACCAATACCCGTTACGAACAGATCTTCGAGGCCGTTAACGACGAGTACTTCAAGCAGAGGAAGTCGGACATCTCCGACGTTCTGGCCAAGATCTACCGGAACCTGGAGAGAAAGAAGGAGAAGAAGGAAGTCCCGGACAAGCTCAAGGTCCTCGTGGCCCATGAGCTCCTTCCCTCGGAGGCCGCCGTCAGACTGAGCCGGGAAAACGTCCTGGCCGTCGCCCTGGACATGGGCGGCCAGACGTCCCACACGGCCATCCTGGCCCGGTCCCTGGGCATTCCGGCCATCGTCGGCCTTCACGACATCACTCTGCGAGTCAAGAACGGCGACTTCATCATCGTCGACGGGACGGACGGTGAGGTCATCGTTAACCCGCCCCAGATCGTCCGCCGGGAATTCCTGAGCAAGAAAGAGAAGTACGAAAAATACCGGAAGGACCTCCAGAAAACGGCCCGGCTGGAATCCAGGACGCTGGACGGGGTCCCGTTCGTGCCTATGGCCAACATCGAACTGCCCGAGGAAGTGAACATGGCGCGGTCCTACGGGGCCGAAGGCGTCGGGCTGTTCCGCTCCGAGTTCATCTACCTCCAGAGGACGACGCTACCCACCGAGGAGGACCATCTGGCCATCTACTCGCGCCTGGCCCGAGAGGCTTACCCGGCCCCCGTATATATCCGGACCATCGACATCGGCGGGGAGAAGACCCTTCCCCAGCTCAATATCGAGAAGGAGCCCAATCCGGCCCTCGGCCTAAGGGCCATCCGGTTCTCCCTTCGGAACAGGGATATGTTCCGGACGCAGCTCAGGGCCATCCTCAAGGCCTCGGTCAAGGGAAACCTCAGGATCCTCATCCCCATGGTGACGGAGATCGAAGAGATCTTCGAGGTCAAGATGCTCTTAGAGGAGGTGAAAGACGACCTCCGGCGCAGCAAGGAGCATTTCGACGAGAGGATCCCCCTCGGCACGATGATCGAAGTCCCGGCGGCCGCGGCCATGGCCGATCATCTCCTTAAGGAGGTGGATTACCTGAGTATCGGGACGAACGACCTCATCCAGTATTACCTGGCGGTCGACCGGTCGAACGAGTTCGTTTCCTACCTCTACAAGCCCCTCCACCCGGCCGTCCTTCGGCTGATCCAGTCCGTCATCCAAGCCGCGGTCAAAGCGGGCAAAGAGGTCACGGTCTGCGGCGAAATGGCGGCCGATCCGCTGTCCGCGCTGGTCCTGTTCGGCTTCGGCCTGAGGAAGTTCAGCATGAACCCCATCTTCATTCCCCGGATCAAGAAGGCCCTGCGGTCGATCGAGCTGGGAACGGTGGAGAAGGCCGTGGCCGAGGCCATGGGATTTCGCAGCTCACGAGAGATTGAGGAGTACATGATCGAGAAGATCCTGATCAAACACCCCAAGGTGTTTTTAATGAGCCAGTCGTCGTGAACTATCTTCCGTAATCGTCTTGGACCCGGATGATGTCCGCTTCGTCCGGGTCGCCGATCCAGATCTCCATGATCCGGGCCGGCAAACGCCCCAAACAGCGCAAGCGATGGAGGACCTTACGCGGGATGAAGATCTCCTCGTTCTCTCCCGGCCGCCAGGTCTTGTCGTTGACGGTCACCTCAAGACCGGGATCCAGGGCGATCCAGAATTCGGCCCGCCGGTGATGAAACTGGAGGGACAGAGTTTGTCCGGGGTTGACGGTGATGATCTTGACGGCGCTGCCGGAATCATAAGGGTAAGCCCGGAACTTACCCCACGGACGGACGTCCTCGATGATCTTTTTCCGGAAGGATCTTTCGATATCTTCGTCCTCGGTCATGGCCGAACTCCCGTCAGCGGACAAGCGCGGGCCGGGAGGGATCAGAACGGGACATCGTCCTCGCCGCCGCCCTCGCTGCTATGGGCTGTTTCGTCACCCTCCATCGGGAAGTCGGAGGATGCCGGGCCTTCGGCGGCGGGGCCTTCGCCGGCCGTTTCTTCCCTCCGGCCGAGGAAGACGATGTTCTGGGCTTCGATCTCCGTGGTGCTGCGCTTATTGCCGTCCTTGTCCTGCCACTGCCGCGTCCTGAGCTTGCCCTCCAGGAGGATCTGCTTCCCCTGCGAGAGGTATTTTTCGGAGAACTCGGCGAGCTTGCCCCAGACAACGATGCGGTGCCATTCAGTTTTATTCACGGCCTCGTTCGTGTTCTGATTGAAGAAACGCTCGTTCGTGGCCAGCGTGAAGTGGACGACCTGTCTCTGCGTCTGGGGGAGGAACCTCGACTCCGGTTTCTGGCCCAGCCGTCCGATCAGGATGACTTTATTCAGGCTGTTGATGTCTCTCATTTTTCCGCCAATTCCTTGATTTTCTGCTGAGCGATCCTTGTTTCCTCCTCGACGGGAAACTTGGTGATCAAAAGCTTGTAGGCCGCCATCGCCTCTTCCTTCTTGCCGGTCTCGGCGAAGCTCATGCCCTTCTTGAGGTAGGCGGCCGCAATCTTGTCTCCTTGAGGATAGGCCAGGATGAGCTCGTTGAACATGTTGATGGCGTCCTCGAACTTCCTCTGGCTGTAATAGCACTCCCCGATCCAATAGAGGGCGTTGTCGGCTAACGGGCTGTCGGAAAACTGGTCCTTGTACATCCTGAATCCCTCGACGGCCAGGTCGAAGTTGCCCTTGAGATAATCGTTGTAGGCCATATTGTAGACGTCCTGGGGAGAGACGTTGGACGGGAGGGGCGCGGACTGGGGCTTGTCCTCCGGCCTCTTTTCCTGAGGCCGGAGCTCGTTCCGGTCCTTCTCGACGGGTTTAGCCTCAGCGCCCGCGGCCGGAGGCGCGCCGGGACGGAGGGCTCCAAGGAGCTCGGCGAGCCTGGCCAGGTCGAGACTCAGCTGGTCGATCTTCCCGGCCAAGGCCTGGTATTGCTGGGGGATGGACCTGAGGTCCTCCCTGAGGCCGAGCTGATCGGTTTGGGAACGACGGACGACATCTCCCAGCTCCTTGATCTGGTCTTTGATCAGCTGGACATCCTCGGCGTTTATTTGGGCCCGGGCCGCCAGGTCTTGGACCTGCTTTTTCAGGACCTGGACGTCATCGTAGATGAGTTCATAGGCTTTTTTGGTCTTGTCGCCGCTGCCGGCGGACCAAAGGGGCACGAGGACCAGAAGACATGCCCACGTCAATCTTTTGAACACAGCCTATTTTTCGATGATGGTGAACTGGGCGCGCCGGTTCTTCTGCCAGGCCGCCTCGTCATGACCGGCGACGAACGGCTGGCTCTTCCCATAGGAAAGAATCTTCATCCGGTCGGCGGTGATGCCGAGGGAAGTCAGGTAATCCATAGTGCTCTTGGCCCTTTTCTCGCCCAGGGCCAGATTGTATTCCTCCGTGCCCCTTTCATCGCAGTGTCCCTCGACCAGGATCTTGACGGTGCGGAACTTCTTCATCCAGGCGGCGTCGCTTTCCAGCACCGGCTTGGCGTTCTCGCGGATAAAGGACTTGTCGTAATCAAAATAGATCATCGCCAGGGGCTGTTCCTTGTTGATCTGCTCGAGCGACTTGGACATGAAGATTTCTTCTTCGGACAACAAGGGCTCCTTCACGACGGGTTCTTGAACCTTCTCCACCTTGGGCTGTTCCTTGACCTGGGGCGGGGGGGGGACTTCTTTGACCTTCTTCTTGCACCCGGTAAAGAACGTGAAGACCAGGATGAAGGCGAGAGAAAATACGATCAGCTTTTTCATGGGACCTCCTCTTAGCGTTTTCGAGTCATTGATAGCGGATTCTCGACCGTTCCTTGTTCAAGAAACTTATACAACGACTCCCTGGGTCTGTCAACATAAATCAGCAAAAGATGGGCTTAATTCGTCCAGCTCGGGAGTTTATTCTCACGGCCGGAGGTGATCGCCCGGAGGTTGGAGCCGTCATAGTCGACGGTGTAGATCTGGATTGTCCCCGAGAGATTCGAGGCGAAGACGATGTGGCGGCCGTCCGGCGACCAGGACGGGCTCTCGTTCCTGGCGTTGCTCTCGGTAAGCTTGGTGATCTGGTTGGTGCGCACGTTCAGGATGTAGATGTCGAAGACGTTATCGACACGGGAAACGAAGGCGAGCCTCTCGCCGTCCGGCGACCAGGAGGGGGCGTCGTGATAATTGCCGCCGAAGCTGACCTTGCGGACGTTCGATCCTTCGGCGTCCATGATGAAGATCTGGGGGGTGCCCGTCCCCAGCCGGTCCGAGGTGAAGGCGATTTCACGGCCCGTGGGCGACCAGGAAGGGGCGGTGTCGATGGCACTGTTGAAGGTCAGCCTTTTGACCTTCGTTCCATCCGCGTCGGCGGTGTAGATCTCGGCGTTGCCGTCCATCGTTGAGCAGAACGCCAGCTTCTTTCCATCCGGCGAAAAGGCGCCGGAAAAGTTCGTTCCCCGGCCGGCGACGACCGTGCTCTTGCCTTCATAGAGGGACAGGATGACCAGGTCCGGGTTGGCCCGCTTGTAGGTCGTGTACACGATCCTCCGCTGGTCCGGCGACCATCCCGGCATGTAATCCTTGGTCCGGTTGAACGTGATGCGGGTCTGATTGGCCCCGTCGTAGTCCATCATGTAGATCTCGTCGTTCCCGTCCCTGTTGGAGACGAACGCGATCTTGGACGTGAAGATCGGCTTCTCGCCATAGAGTTTCATGATCTCGTCGGCCATCCTGTGGGCGGCCAGACGGAGGGCGCTCTTTTCGGCCTGATAGCGTTTGCCAAGGATGAAGCGCTCGCCCTTGACGTCGTAGAGCTTGCCTTCGAAGACCGTCTCCACGTCGGCCTCGCTGACCTCTCCCGCAAGGAGGAGCTTGGCCTGGATAGAGTCCCAGTCCTTGAAGAAGATCTTGTCCGGGCCCAGGGGCCGGACGTAGCTGTAGTGGGCCGACGGCAGGAGCTGAAAGATGCGGCTGAATTGGATGTCGCCCTCCAGGACCTTGCGGATCTCGTCGGCCGCGGCCTTGGCCTGGGGAGAGGCGGAGCGGACGACAAAGGCCGGCAGGGCTAAAGGGATCATGGGAGTCCCTTCGCGGATGGTCAACACAACTTCCTGCTGGGCGACGATCGGGACGCCCGCGAGGACGAGAACCATGACAATGAGTCCGGAAACGATCTTTGGGTTATTGTTCATTTGGAGTGCTCGAAGATGAGATGGATCCCGAGATAATCGCCCTCATAGTCGCTGGGAAGGGGCGGAAAGGGAGCGGAAATCTGGATGGCCCGCTGGGCCGACATATCGAGGGACTGGATGCCGCTCGATTCCTTGACTTTGAAGTCCGTGACCTGGCCGTTGCGGAGTATCTTGAAATAGACGGTAGTGAAGAACGTTCCCGAGACCCCGGGGTCGACGAGAGACGTGAACCAGCTCGACGAGACCCTGTCTGAGATGATCTGGAGGTAATACTGATACGGGAAACCGGAAAGCCCGATCTGGTCTCCGTATCCGGACCCGCCCACGCCGGACCCTTCACCGGGCCCTTCGCCGAGCCCGATCCTGAGCCCCGAGCCGCCGCCCGTCTGGCCCGTCCCGGGAACCGCCGTCTTATCGTCCGAGACACCCGTCGCGTTCGGCTGGGGCTTGCTGATCACGGCCTTTTTCTCGTCCCGGCCCTTCTTGTCCTTGCGGGGCTTGTCGACGGGATAGGTCATGGACGGCTTGACCTCGGGCTTGACCTTCGAAGGCACGGCCAGGTCCCGGAGCGTCTCTTTCTTGGCCGGCGGCTGGACCGCGGCCTTCGGTCCTCCTCCTCCTCCTCCGGTGCCTCCGCTCCCTCCTCCGCCGGATAATCCTCCCAAGCTGACGTAGTGGATCATGCCTTTTTGGACGGGCTTGGTCATGGATGGGGAGATGGCAATGACCGTGAACAGGACGGTGTGAAAGACGGCGGAGAAGACGACCGCCCGCTTGAACATCCTCTCGTTCGCCAGGAGCCCGGTCATTATTTCTTCTTGCCGTTCTTCTCGACGGGCTCGGTGACGAGTCCGACCGTCTCGATGCCCGCCTTCTTGGCAATGTCCATGATGGTTACGATGTATCCGTAGGAAAGGCCTTCATCGGCCTTGATGTAGACGATCTTCTTGGCCTTCCCGGCGAAGTGGTCCCGGAGACGCCTTTCCAGAAGGTTGATGTTGATGACGGACTCGCCGATGTGGATGTACTTGTCCAGGGAAACGCTGATCGTCAGGCCTTCTTCGGCCGGCGCCGATTCGGTTTCGGCCTGAGGGAGGTTGACCCCGATCCCCGATTGCATCATAGGGGCCGTGACCATGAAGATGATGAGCAGGACGAGCATGACGTCGACGAACGGCGTGACGTTGATCTCGGACAGGGAGGTCCCGATCTGCCTTTTCCTGGCGGCGGAGGGAAGGGGCGCCGAGTTAAGACCCATAGAGCCTTTCCACGATGCCGATGAATTCGAAGGTGAAATCCTCCATCTCGGTGATGACGTCCTTGATCCGTCCCAGGAAAAAGTTGTAGGCGATGACCGCCGGGATGGCGGCGAAGAGCCCGACCGCCGTGGCGATCAGGGCCTCGGCGATGCCGGGGGCCACGGTGACGAGGCTCGCGGACCTGACGATCCCGATCCTGGTGAAGGCGTCCATGATCCCCCAAACGGTCCCGAACAGACCGATGAACGGGGTCACGCTCCCGGTCGTGGCCAAAAAGCTCATCATGCGCTCCATCTTTGCGATCTCCTGGTTGGAGGCCTTCTGGAGGGCGCGGTTCAGCGTCTCGATCTTCTCGGCGGTCAGGCCCGGGTTCGGGTTCGACTTCGTGAGGTAGGAGAGTTCCTTGAATCCGGAATGGAAGAGCGCCGCCATGGGGCTGAGCTTGTATTTCCGGGCGGCCTCGCCGACCTCCGCCAGGTTCTTGCACTTATGGAAAGCGTTCAGGAACCTCCGGGAATGGGAAGCCCCCGATCGGAGCGATTTTCTCTTGAAGATGATGATGGCCCAGGAGAAGACGGAGAAGAAAATGAGGATCAAGAGGATCATCTGGACGATGATGCTGGCGTCGGCGATGAGTTTTAAAATGTTCATATTCCACCGCCTCAAAATTAGCACAGGGACCGGGATCTGTCAAATCGGGGGATATTTGACAAAAAAAGGCGGGCGTTATACGTTAAAACCGGAATCCAAACGTGAGGAAAAAGAGGTTCTTCCAGCCTGCCCAGATGCTGGCCATGAGCTTTTTCGCGGCCATACTGGCCGGGAGCCTCCTGCTCTGGCTTCCGGTAAGCGCCCGGTCCGGACGCATCCCATACATCGATGCCCTTTTCACGTCGACCTCGGCCTTGTGCGTCACCGGCCTCGTCGCGGTGGACACCGCGACGTCGTTCAGCGGGACCGGACAGCTCATCATCATCACCATGATCCAGCTCGGCGGATTGGGGATCATGACGTTCTCGTCGCTCGTCCTCCTCGTGGCCGGCGGGAAGGTCTCCTTCTCCGACAGGCTCCTCTTCCAGGGCAGCTTCCACCCGTCGGTGGCCAAGGACTTCAAATCGCTCGTTTTAAACGTCTTTCTGTTCACAGGCGCCCTGGAAGCGGCCGGGACCCTCTCGCTCTTTCTGTGCTTCCGCCGGACGTTCGCTCCGGCCAGGGCCCTCGCCTTGTCCGCGTTCCATGCCGTCTCCGCCTTCTGCAACGCGGGGTTTTCCCTCTTCAGCGAAAATCTGACCTCATACAGGGACGACGCAATCGTGAACATCACGATCATGCTTCTGATCATCCTCGGGGGCCTCGGCTTCTTTGTCCTTCAGGAAGGGGCCGGGGGCTTGCGGCGATTCCTGAGACGGGAGAATGTCCGTTTTTCCCTTCACTCGAAGCTTGTCTTCACCATGACGGCGGTCCTTGTCCTCGTTCCCGCCGTCCTGTTGTTCCTCATCGAGATGCATGGATCGATGAGCGGATATTCCCTTAGGGGAAAAGTCCTGAGCTCCGTTTTCCAAGTGGTGACCGCCCGGACGGCGGGTTTCAACACTGTGGACCTGGCCGCGTTCGGGCCGGATTCCGTCTTCCTCCTGATGCTTTTGATGTTCATCGGCGCCTCCCCCGGCTCGACGGGCGGCGGCGTCAAGACCAGCACGGTGGGCGTCATCCTGGCTTTCCTGCGGTCCAAGATCAGGGGCCGGGATTCTTCGGGGCTCTTCCGCAGGACGCTCCCGGAGGCGGGCGTGACGAAGGCCTACACCGTCATCTCCCTGGCAATCGGCCTGGTCTTTCTGAGCTCGTTCGTCATCCTCTTGGACCAGCCCGGACTCGGGCTCCAGGGGGTCCTGTTCGAGGTCTTTTCCGCTTTCGGCACGGTCGGGCTCTCTCTGGGGATCACGGCCAAGCTGAGTGTCCTCAGCAAAGTTATGCTCATCCTCACGATGTATATCGGCCGGGTCGGCCCGGTGACCCTGCTCTTCGCCTTCAGCCGCTATCGGGCCGCCGGGAGATACGAGTATGCGGAAGAAAGTGTCATGATCGGTTAAGCATACGAAAAGGTGTCTGTCGCCATGAAGTTCGCCGTTATCGGGATGGGAAGTTTCGGGGCCAACGTGGCCCGGACCCTTTTTGAGAGGGGAAACGAGGTCCTGGCCATCGACCGAGACAAGGACATGACCGCGGCGGCTAAAAACTTCACGACGAACGCCGTGATGACGGAGGCGGCCGTCAAAGAGAACCTCGAGGCCCTCGGCGTCGATGATATGGATGTCGTGGTCGTGAGCTTGGGGCACCAGCTGGAAGCCTCAGTCATGACCGTCCTCTACCTGCATGAGCTCGGGGTCAAGCGGATCGTGGCCAAAGCCCTTTCGGAGGACCACGCCAAGGTCCTCGAGGCCGTGGGCGCGACCGAGGTCATTTACCCGGAGAAGGACATGGCCATCCGGACGGCCTTGAGGCTGAGCTCGCCCGACGTCATCGAATACCTGCCCCTCGTCTCCGGGATCACCATCCAGGAGATCGCTCCGCCGGTCAGGTTCATCGGGAAGACCCTGAAGGAGCTCGACCTGACCAACAAGTACGGCCTCCAGGTCATCGCCATCAAGGAGGTCATCTCCGACCGGATCACCTTCATTCCCAAGGCGGATTTCGTCATCAAGGACAGTGACATCCTCGTCATCATCGGCGAGGAAAAGAAATTGTCCAAATTGAATCCGCTCTAGCCCATTTCCGAATTCGCCTCCAGGGCCTTCGTTCGGGCCATCCGCAGTGCCGCACCGAGAGGGAACGACTCTTAACGAGCTTGACAGGCGTCCGCCAAATAGTTATACTCACGGTATAAAATATTGAGCATATGCCCCAAATAATAGACTTTATCATGCCGACGACCCTGAAGGTGCTGGAGTTCTTTTTCGCCAATCCTGCGGCGGAGTTCCACGAACGCGAGGTCCTGAGAAACGCTAAAATAAGC
>CAZSMW010000194.1:0-3602 GCA_964607985.1 uncultured Eubacteriales bacterium | reverse complement strand
GTTACAATGTATGAACGGCACTGAATGCCGTCCTCAAGCCCCCGTAGCGGAGGGGGGACCCGTCGGCTTTTTCGACGGGGGGAACCGACGGGACTGGTTCCCCGGGGGCCGGGGGAGTGAGGGCGGCTTCAGGCCGCTTAAGGTTAGATGTCAGACTATTGAATGCGTTTGTATTAATTCTCTGGAATTGGCATCGTGTCCCTGGAATTCCGGGTATCACCAGAGGTCGGTGTCATCGCTTGAGTAGAAAAAAACCTATCGGCGATTTTGGCACCGTAAAAGCGTTTGACGGGAGGCCCCCCAGATGATATAAAGATGGGTTAAGATCGATCATGAAGGACAGACGATATATTTCTTTAATTGTCTTTATAACCGCCCTGGGGATCATCCTCGGGAGCTGGGCTTGCTCATCAGGACGGAAATCCGTTAAAACGACCCCTAAAGTATCCCCCGCAACCAAGGAAAAGACCACCGACGGGAAGAACGGGGCCGGCGTCAAGCCTGACACGAAACATTCGGCGCCACCGGCCCGGGCAGCCGCACCGCTCCCCGTCCTTGAGAAGGACGACTTGGACAGCGAAGCCGATCCCGGGAAGAACGGCGCCCAGACACCGGATAAAGAAGAGGCGGCGGCCCTTCTCGAGGATGCCCTCACCGTCTACCAGGAAGCCCAAGCCGCCCTGGACCGGGGGGAGACCGACCCCGCCCTGGCCAAGCTCGACGAGGCCTACGGGCTCATCCTCAAGGCGAATACCCCTCCGGATTCCGACCTCTACCAGGAGAAGAACGACCTCCGCATTCTCATCGCCCAGAGGATCCAGCAGCTCTACGCCTCACACCTGAAAACGGTGGCCGCCGGCAACGGGACCATCCCCCTCGTTGAAAACAAGTGGGTCCAAGACGAGATCCGGTCATTTCAGACGAAGGAAAGGCGATACTTCGAAGAAGCCTACAAGCGCTCCGGCCTCTACCGTCCGATGATCATCGAGGAACTCAGAAAAGCGGGCCTCCCCGAACATCTGTCCTGGGTGCCGATCATCGAGAGCGGCTTCAAGGTCCGGGCCCTGTCCCGGGCGCGGGCCTTGGGAATGTGGCAGTTCATCCGTTCGACAGGCTATCGCTATGGCCTGAAGCAGGACAAATACATCGACGAGCGAATGGACCCGGTTAAGGCGACCCGGGCGGCCGTCAGGTACCTGACCGAGCTCCACGATTTCTTCGGGGACTGGACGACGGCCCTGGCCTCCTATAACTGCGGCGAGCTCAGGGTCCAGAACGTCATCAAAGCCCAGAAGATCGACTACCTGGACAACTTCTGGGACGTCTTCAACAACCTGCCCTACGAGACGGCCCGATTCGTCCCCCGCATCATCGCCGTCATGCTCATCGTCGAGAACCCCGCGAAGTACGGGTTCACCCTGCCGACCCCCGACCCGTCTCTCGCCTGGGAGACGGTGACCGTCGGCCAACCGGTAAAGCTGGCCTCGATCTCGGCAACCCTCGGGCTCGACCCCCTGATCCTCTCGTTCCTCAACCCTGAGCTCAGGCACGACTCGACTCCGAACTACGACTACGCTCTCAAGGTCCCCATTGGCTACAGGGAGAGGGTCCTGGCGGCGCTCCCGGCCCTCCCCCGCTACATCCCGCCCGACGTCGTCTACGGCTGGCACAGCGTCAAGTCCGGGGACACGCTGGGCGCGATCGCCCGCCGCTACAGGACCTCGGCCGACGCCATCATGCGGCTCAACGGCATCAAGAACCCGCGGAGCCTCCAGATCGGGCGGAAGCTCAAGATCCCGGGCATGGGCGATCCGTCGGAACCCGAGCCGGGCGGCGGGCCGGCGCCGCGGCTGTCGGTTCAGACAGCGAAACCCACGAAAACGACGTCGGGGGGCCGACCGGCCGTCCAAGTCCAGGACGCGAAGACTATCTATGTCATCAAAGCGGGCGACACTCTCTTTACCCTGGCCCGGCAATTCAACACGACCGTCGAAAAGATCAAAGCGGACAACAGGCTTGCCGACGACGGCTTGAGCGTCGGGCAAAGACTCGTCATCAACGGCAGTAAGACATAAGCCCATGGCGGGCAGCGCGGGATTCGGTCCGCGGAGGGGAAGGTTTCGACCCGGGGGTTGAGCCCGCCGGCAAGGAGGGTCAAAATGAGAAAATGGGGGGAATTCGCCGTTTTTGTAACAGCCATTCTTATCGGCACGACGCTGGGCGCCGCTCTGTGTTCGTCGGCTTGGGCCGTCGATAAAAAACAAGCCCTCGACGAGAAGCTCATGGCCGGGATTCGGACGATCGAGGCGGGTCTCGACGGGGTCCTCGGGTTGGCCGTCAAGGACCTCAAAACGGGCAAGACCTTCTTCATCAACGAAAACGAGGTCTTCCCCCAGGCAAGCTCTATCAAGATCGCCCTCCTCTTCGAAGTCTTCAAGCAGGCGGAAGAGGGGAAGCTCCGGTTGGACGAGTTCGTGGATCTGGAGCCGGGGAAAAAGGTCGCCGGGAGCGGGGTGCTTTTTTATATGGGCAAGCCGCGCTTGTCGCTATCGATCCACGACCTGTGCGTCCTGATGATCGTCCTCTCCGACAACACGGCCACCAACCTCCTCATCGAGAAGGCCGGCATGGAGGCCGTCAACCGCAGGATGGACGCGCACGGACTGACAAAGACGCGGCTGCGCCGGAAGATGATGGACCTCACGGCGGCCGCCGAGGGCCGGGAGAACGTCTCGACACCGGCGGAGATGATGGCGCTCCTCGAAAAGATCCAGGGCGGGCAGGTCCTCGAGGAGCCCTACCGGGGGAAGCTCATCGACCTCCTGGCCATCCCCAAGGAAAGCCCCCTGCATGCCGGCGTCCCTGAAGACGTCATCGTCGCCGAGAAACCCGGCGAGCTCGAGGCTGTCCGATGCGATTCGGGAATCGTCTATCTAAAGGACAGGCCCTTTGTCATTTGCGTCATGACGACATACCTGAAAAACGACGCCGCCGGCAATCCCGCCATCGCCGCGATCGCGAAGCTCGTCATTGAGCACTTTTCAAGGCTACAGCGATCGAGCGAGTACGGACGCGTCGTCTCGGAAAAATAGGGGCTCTATTTCCAGACGTCCCCTTCGATCCCCAGCCCCGGCTTATCTCCGAGGACGAGCCTGTCTTTGACCGTTTGGACGCCCTTGAAGGGGTCGTTCGTGATGAGAAGGTTCCCGTCGAGGTCGGCGTAGTCGAAGAGAGGAGAGATCGTGGCTCCGGCCGTGATCCCGACGGAGGTCTCGACCATGCAGCCGAGCATAAGCTTGAGGCCCAGGGCGCGGGCTATGGCGACCATCCGGAGGGCTTCCTGGATGCCGCCGCACTTCATGAGCTTGATGTTGATGCCGTGGAAGCCCTCGACGAGCTTCGGGATGTCCCGGGCCGTCATCATGCTCTCGTCGGCGAAAAGCGGGAGCTTCGACCTCTCTTTGAGCCAGCGGTACTCCTCGAACATCCCGGCCGGCATCGGCTGTTCGACGAGCTCAACTCCCTTGTCGGCCATCCAGTCGATCATGGCCAGGGCCTCTTCTTTCGTCTTCCATCCTTCGTTGGCGTCCGGCCGGAGGGGC
>CAZSMW010000193.1:0-1985 GCA_964607985.1 uncultured Eubacteriales bacterium | reverse complement strand
TAATTTGATCCACGGCCTCTTCCCCCCCACTTCGCAGGAACGTACCGACGAGCGGATGGTGCGGATCAAGCACCGGGCTGGGTTCATCGCCTTCCTTGCCGCCGTCGCCGGCATGATCATCCTGTTCACCGTGCTGACGTTTATCTCCGGCTTGGGGACCGCCGATATCTACCTGTACGCTTGGTCCTACATCAGCTTCTGCCTGCTGGTCTACGGGATCATCTACTCGGTGATGAAACGGGTCCTGTGATCCCTCCGCCGGGGTCGTCCGCACACAGCCTTGACTTCCCCGAGGTCCGCCTTTCGTGGTCCGGAAATCCGGCGATCTCTTGGCCCTGGGCACGTCCGGGTTCGCCTTGGGGATGTTTCCCGGCGCGACTTTCGAACCGGGGACGGTCCGGCTGGAGACGGAAGATGCCGCCGTTCTGTTTACGGACGGAATTCCCGAGACGCTGAATGAGAAGCGGGAGGGGTACACGGAGGACAGGCTCCGCAACCTCGTCGCGGGTTACCGGGAGCTCGCGGCCGGGGAACTCTGTCGGAAAACCCTCGAGGACGTCCGCTCCTTCACCGGAGGGGCCGAACAGTCGGACGACATCACCCTCGTCGTCATCAAGCGGAGCCCCACGCCGGGCCCTTCCTCAGCGGCCTGAATTCGCAAAAGAATTTCCTATCGTAGGGCTACTTCACCTTGATTGGATAGGACGGCCTCTTCAATTTTTTCGGCGGGTTAGCTTTGAGCTCTTCCATCACCACTTGGATTGCTTTTTCCAACTGCGGGTCATGCCCTTCCCGTACTAGCTCCGGGGATTGCTCGACCTCGATATCCGGCGGCACGCCCACATTCTCAACAATCCAACCCTCTTCCGTCCAGATTGCCAAGTTCGGAGCAGTCACATAGCCGCCATCCATGAGAATCGGAAAACCCAAAATGCCGACTAACCCGCCCCAAGTCCTCTTCCCGATGAGCTTTCCCAGGTTGTATTTTCGAAACATCCAGGGCAGATAATCTCCGCCTGAGCCGGCGCTTTCGTTGATCAGCATGACCTTGGGCCCCTGAATGGCCGCGTGCGGGGTCTTGTAATCGGCTCCATACCGCATCGCCCACATGGAGAGAAATGGTTTTCGGAGCCAATCGATGTAGTAATCGGCGAGCGACCCTCCTCCGTTATAGCGTTCATCGACGATGATCGCGTCCTTATTCGTCTGAGGGAAATAGTAGCGCTTGAAATAGATGTGCCCAAGGGAAGCCGTGTCTGGGACATAGACATAAGCCACACGGCCTCCGGTGGCCTCCTCGACTTTTTTAAGGTTGCCTTCCACCCATTCCCTGTTGCGAAGCCCATATTCATCGGCGAGCGGCACGACTTGGACGGTCCGTGAACCGGTTCCGTCAGGATGAGGTCCTACCGTGATCTCAACGATCTTCCCTGCCGTATTTTCGAACTTGCTGTAGAGGTTTGCCGGCGGCCGCAAGTCTTTTCCTCCAACGGCCAGTAGATATTCGCCTGCCTTGACGTCTACGCCGGGCTCGGTCAGGGGCGATCGGAGGTCCGGATTCCAGTTGAGCCCCCCAAGGACCTTCTTGAACCTGTAGCGGCCGTCCTCGACAGCGAAGTCGGCGCCGAGCAAACCACCGGGAACCTGTTTGGGTTCGAAGAGCTGATCTCCTCCTCCACTGAAGCTGTGGCCGACGACAAGCTCGCTGCATAACCATTGAATGATCCTGTTCAGGTCATTCCGGCAGGAGAGATGGGGCAGGAACGCCGCATATTTCTCTTTCATCGCCTTCCAGCTGGCCCCGTGCATGTTCGGGTCATAGAAATAGTCCCGGTTGATCCGCCAGACTTCATTGAATATCTGGGCCCACTCGACGGCGGGAGTGATCCTCACTTCGATCCCCTCCGTGTTGAGTGTTCCTTTCCCGGGCTCTGCTTTGCCCGTCGACGGGACGATCGTCCAGGAATTGCTTAACGTGAAGAGGA
>CAZSMW010000192.1:0-1808 GCA_964607985.1 uncultured Eubacteriales bacterium | reverse complement strand
GCCCATGTCCGGAAGCTCAAAGAAGCCATCGCCGCCATCCGGCCCGATAAGGTCCAGCTTAACACGGTGGTCCGGCCTCCGGCCCAAAAGAACACCGGGCCGTTGAGCGCCTCGGAGATGGTGGAGATCCGTGAAGCCATCGGTGAGGGTTGCGAGGTGGTGGCGGACTTTCCGAAGAAGGCCCAAATATCGGCCTTCAAGAGCCTGGAAGCCTCCATCCTATCCATGGTGAGGAGGCGTCCGGTGACGGCGGAGGACATCGCCGCGTCCTTGGGGAATCATCATGACGAGGTCCGCAAAACACTGGCGTCCCTTGTTTCGGCAAAAAAGATCCGCCGGTCCTCGTTCAACGGCAAGATTTATTTTCTCAAGGTAGGGTGATTTTTAGCCTGACTTGTCTTGCCCTTACTCGGCTTGTGTGCTAGGCTGAACCTTCAAGCACTTTGATCATCTATCATGGAGAAACGGCGACGGAGGTTGTGTTTTCTTTCACACTGAGCCTTTAGATCGAGAGAGATCGCCTATTCTTAATCCCTGCATTCATACGGTCCAAGGAGTCTGCCATGTTTCTTAACACCCATTTCCCAGGCGCTAAAAAATACTGGCACATGGGCACCTTTTACGACTGGTCCGAGGGCACGTTCCATCCCATGAGCCATGCCCTTCACTACGGCACATGCACGTTCGAGGGCATCCGCGCCTACGACACGGCCATGGGGCCGGCCGTCTTCCGCCTGCCGGAGCATATTGACCGCTTCCTGCATTCGGCCTCGGTCATCAAGATGACGTCTCCTTACTCCAAAGGCGAGATTGTCGAGTCCGTCAAATTGGTCATGCGGGAGAACGGCCTCAAGCGCGCCTATATACGTCCCTTAATGTTCTACGCGTACGGCAACCTTGGACTGATCCCCAAGGCCTGCCCGGTCGAGTTGCTCATCGGGACATGGGAATGGGGGGCCCCCCTGGGGGAAAAGGCGGCCGAAGGAGTCTCGGCCCTCATCGTTCCCCGACGGAGGGTCCACCACAGCCAGCTGGATATGAGGGCAAAACTGGGCGGGATCTATGTCCAGTCCACGATCTCCGGCCTGGAAGCTCGGGCCCAGGGGTATGACGAGGCGATCTTCCTGAACATCGAGGGCCGCGTCGCAGAAGGGGCCGGAGAGAATGTCTTCGTAGTCAAGGGCAGGACCGTCAAGACCAACAATATCGAAGAATCCGTGCTCGAAGGCATCACCCGGACCAGCCTCCTGGAGATCGCGGCGGGTCGCGGCTACCGGACCGAGATCGGGCCCATCACGAAAGAAGAACTCTTCGGCGCCGATGAAGCTTTCTTTAGCGGGACGGCCGTGGAGATCACGTCCATCGTCCGGGTGGCAGATGGATCGGACCCGAAAACCGGGAAGATAGAACATGCCATCGGCGACGGCAAACCCGGAAAGGTCTTTCTCGAACTCAAGGCCGACTTCAAGGACATCGTCACCGGAAAGGTCCCAAAATTTGAGAAGTGGCTGACGTATATCCGTTAAGAGCCGGACCGGTGAAGGTCAATAAATTCGTCTTGAAGCCGATCGGCATCGTCCATTCTCCTTTCAGGGAACCGACGGATATTCCGCGGGATATGAACAGGCTGCCGGGGGCGTTCGCGAAGGTCCGCGGCGAGTTGGAGATCTTCCCCGAATACGCCGTAGGCCTCAAGGATGTGGGCGCGTTCTCCCACCTCATCGTCACCTTCGCCTTCCACAAGTCGACGGAGGCTAAACTCCTGTCGAAGCCGCCCGGAGAGACACGGCTTAGGGGCGTCTTTTCAA
>CAZSMW010000191.1:0-2321 GCA_964607985.1 uncultured Eubacteriales bacterium | reverse complement strand
CGGATAACACCGGTCGTTAATGGCGGCAACTGCCTCGGCATCGTCTCGAAGCCCGGGAGGTACGACACGACGTTCATCACCGACGACAAACTGCCGCGGCCCAGAGGCCCGAGGTCGGATATGGCCGTCATCAGCCAGAGCGGCGCGTTCATGATCTCGCGGATGAGCAAGATGCCGCACATCGAACCGCGCTATGCCGTGTCGCTCGGGAACCAGATCGACCTGACGGCCTCGGATTACCTCAATTACTTGAAGGACGAACCCGAGGTGCGGACCTTCGCCGTCTACATGGAAGGGTTTCGGCCGGGAGACGGATACGCGTTCGCCCGGGCGGTCAAGGAGATCACGTCCCGGGGAAAGACCGTCGTCGTCTACAAGTCGGGTCGCTCGTCGGAGGGCCGGGGCGCGGCCTCGAGCCACACCGCTTCGGTCGCCGGCGACTACAACATTTGCCGGTCCATCCTGAAGCAGGCCGGGGCGATCGTCTGCGAGGACATCGAGGAGTATGAGAGTTTCGTCCGGGGCGTTCACGGCCTGGAAGGCAGGAAGGTGAGGGGGAACAGGGTCGGCCTCGTCAGCAACGCGGGATTCGAGTGCGTGATCATGGCCGACAGTCTGAAGGACGACGAAGCGGAGCTCATCCTGGCTGAGCTCGCGCCCGCGACGCGGTCGAGGATCGTCGAGACGCTCAAGCCGCTCGGTATCGACAAGCTCCAGGACGTCCACAACCCGCTCGACGTGACGCCCGTCGGCGACGACGCCGTGTTCTGCGCCTGCGCCGAAGCCGTGCTCGAGGACCCGAATGTGGACTGCGCCGTGATCTCGCCCGTCCCGATGACGCCGGCTATGCAGACGCTCGCTCCGTCGGACGCCTACAAGGAGAGCATTCTCAGCCCGGAAAGTTTCGCCCAACGGATCGTTGCAACGTATAGGAAGACGGACAAGCCGTTCGTCCTCAACATCGACGCCGGCAAGGTCTATGACCCGCTGTGCGAACTTCTCGACGACGCCGGAATCCCGGTCTTCCGCCGCAGCGACGAAGCGTTGAAATTTTTACGGAAGTACGTCGCCGCGCGTCTGCCCCGCTCTTGACGCTTTCCTGCCGGTTTCCCATTCGTCGTGGCGATTTTCGCCATTTACACTGGCCATCATCAAAGAAACGGGCTTTCGAAGATTCGGGGACACGTACGAATCGTGCCCGAATATTCCTACCACTTGCCTGACAGGCCCCTGGAATTCCTGGTATTAACAGAAGTCGGCGTTATCGCTTGAGAAGAAAGAATCCTGTCGGCAATATTGGGCCGCAAACGACCCTTGACAACGGGCTTGCTTATAGGTATCTTCAATGTATATACACGGGAGTAAAACATGCGCACACGGGTCAAAAAATGGGGAAACAGCCTCGGCCTTCGAATTCCGAAGACTTTTGCCGATGAGATAAACCTGAAGGAAAATTCGTCTATTGAGATGATGATGCAGGAAGGCACTCTGTTGATCACTCCCGTCACGGAACACGAATGGACTCTGGAAGAACTGCTTGCCGGGGTCACCGACGAGAACCGGCGCCATGAGTGGGAGACCGGCCCGGCCCAAGGCGAGGAAACGTGGTAAAAAAGACCGCCTACGTGCCCAAGCGGGGAGACGTCGTTTGGATGACGATGAACCTGCAGGCGGGACATGAACAGGCAGGCAGGCGGCCGGCCGTTATTCTTTCGCCGGCAGCCTATAACGCCAAGGTCGGATTGGTCCTTGCGGCGCCGGTCACCAGCCGGGTCAAAGGGTACCCGTTCGAAACCTTGGTTCCTTCGGGACTCCCGGTTTCCGGCGCGATATTGTCGGACCAAGTGAAGAGCCTGGATTGGCGCTCCCGTAAAGCCGAATTATTCTGTGAGCTTCCGTCCTCTGTCGTCAACGAGGTCCTGCAGAAACTCATGTCTTTGCTTGCCTGACGGATGCCGGAGCGCGAAGACGCGAGCGCGATCCTACCGGTTCGCGATCTCCCAGCTCATCTCGTGGATCATGCGGGCGACGCGTTCCAGCTTGTCCCAATTGATCCGTTCCGGCCGGTCCATGGGTGTGTGGTAGGTCGGATGGATGCCCGTGAGGAACCAGAGGGCCGGCACGCCCCTCTGTATGAACGGCCAGTGGTCGCTTCGCCGAAGCAGGTTGGAGACGTTGTTGTCGATCTTCATCTTGAAGTCCAGGCCGAAAGCCGCGTTGGCCTTGTCGAGAGGCGCCTTGAGCTCCGGAAAGCGGCTCAATCCCAAGACGTTCAACGTGTTCCCGTTGGCCTCCGCCGTTTGGACGTCGAGGCCGCGATA
>CAZSMW010000190.1:0-2286 GCA_964607985.1 uncultured Eubacteriales bacterium | reverse complement strand
AGATCTCGACGGGGAGGCCGATTGCCAGGAAGCGAACGTCAAAACAGCCGTTTGCATCCAGGAGTTCGCGCACCGCGCTCCCGAAGCCGCCCGCCACGATGCCTTCTTCCGCCGTGATCACGACGCGCGCCGCCGTGCCTTCCCCCCCGCGCCCAAACCGTAAAATCATCTCTTCGTCCAGCGGCTTGGCGAACCGGGCGTTGACGACGGCCAGCGAGATCCCCTCCTTCTCGAGCTCTTCCGCCGCCTCAAGGGCCGGCGCAACCATGCTCCCGAGGGCCATGAACAGGTCCTTCCCATCCTTCAGAAGTTCGCTTTTTCCGAGCGGCACCTCCCGCATGCCACTGTCCATCGCCACCCCGAGTCCATGCCCCTTCGGAAACCGGACCGCGGCCGGGCGTCCGTACTTCAGCGCCGCATGGACCATGTGCCGGAGCTCGTTCTCGTCCTTCGGCGCCATGACGATCATATTCGGCATGTGCCGCAGGTACGCGATGTCATTAATGCCCTGGTGCGTCGGCCCGTCGTCGGGAACGATGCCCGCCCGGTCGAGCGCAAAGACGACCGGCAGGTCCTGGAGGCAGACGTCGTGGTAGACCTGGTCGTAGGCCCTCTGAAGGAACGTCGAGTAGATGGCCACCACCGGCTTGAAACCGCTCGCCGCCAGCCCGGCCGCGAAGATGACCGCGTGCTGTTCGGCGATGCCGACATCGAAGAAGCGCTCCGGGTATTTCTCGGAGAATTTGTGGAGCCCGGTCCCCTCCGTCATGGCCGCCGTGATGGCCAGGACTTTCGCGTCCTTCTTCCCGGCCTCGAGGACCGCGTCGCCGAAGACCGACGAATACGACGCGACCGCCTCGTGGTTCAGCAGCTCGCCCGTGGCGATGTCGAACGGCCCGGCGCCGTGGAACCGCTCCGGGTTGCTCTGGGCGGGCGCGTAGCCCCGCCCCTTCTGGGTGACGCAGTGGATCATGATCGGTCCGTCGTATTTCTTGGCCAGCTCGAAGACCTCGATGAGCGACCCCAGGCTGTGTCCATGGACGGGCCCGATGTACCGAATGCCCAGCTCTTCGAAGAAGAGGCCCGGGAAGAAGGTCTTTTTGATGAGCTCCTCGACCCCCCGGGCGGCCTTGATCAGGGGCCAGCCGATCTTGGGGAGGCCCTTGAGGAAAGACTTCGCCTGGTCCTTCATCTTCAGGTAGTGCTGGCCCGAGGCGAGGTAGGATAGATACTTGGAGATGGCCCCCACGCTGGGGGAAATGGACATCTCGTTGAAGTTGAGGACGATGATGAGCCTTTCGCGGATGTGGCCGACCTGGTTGAGGGCTTCCAGGGCCGCCCCGCCCGTCAGGCTTCCGTCACCGACGACGGCCACGACGTTCCAGTCCTCATTCAACTTGTCCCGGGCCACCGCCATACCCAGGGCCGCCGACAACGCCGTCGAAGCGTGCCCCGTGTTGTAGATGTCGTGCTCGCTTTCTTCCCGGCATGGGAATCCAAGGACCCCCTCGAACCGTCGGAGCCCGCAAAACGCCTCCTTGCGTCCCGTGAGAATCTTGTGCGTATAGCACTGGTGCCCGACGTCCCAGATGAACTTGTCGCGCGGCGAATCGAAGACGTAATGGAGGGCCAGCGTCAGCTCAACGACCCCGAGGTTCGATGCCAGGTGGCCGCCGTTCTTCGAGACCGTGTCGAGAATCTCGGCCCGGATCTCGGTGGCCAGGTGGTAAAGCTCCTTGATGGGGAGCTTCCTGATGTCCTCCGGCAGGCGGAGGGTGTCGAGAAGCCTACTCAAGGCCGCCGCCTTCATCAAGAACGAGGAGTCTCTCGAGTTCCCGGTCGACTGCCGCTTTCTTCTCCCGCAAGAAATCCGCCGCGCGAATATCTTTCATCGTGTTTAAAAAAGCTCCCCGCCTTTGCCAGGCTCGGCCTCGCCCTCGTCGACTGGCCCGGTCTTGCCCTTAGCCACCGCCCTTTTCTTTTCACCGCCCTCTTCGTCCTCGAGCTCGAAGTCCTCGGACTTGACCCCGCCTTTCCCGTCCTTGAGGAGGATCTCGACCTTCCTCTCGGCCTTGTCGAGCTCTTCGCGCAGGAACCGGGCCAGCTTGACACCCTTCTCAAACAGCGCCAAAGACTCGGTGAGCGGGATCCCGCCCTTCTCGAGCTTGGCCACAGCTTGTTCCAGATCGGCCAGAGCCTTTTCGAAACTGATGGTCGTCATGAGTTCTCCTTTGCCAGCCTGGATTCGAGGGTCCTCGTCTCGTCGACCTCACGGACCCTGCAGGC
>CAZSMW010000189.1:0-10205 GCA_964607985.1 uncultured Eubacteriales bacterium | reverse complement strand
CTCGCGCCGGCCCCAGCCGTCCAGGATGAGGAGGAGGACTTTCGTCCTGGGCCGCCCGGGATTTCCCGCGGTCTCGACGAGGTTCCGCCCCGTCATCTCGACGGGGACAGGGATATCCGCGAGTCCGAGGACCGTCGGCGCGACGTCGGCCAATTCTCCGGTGGGAATCAGGGAAACCGGGCTTTGATCAATTCCGGAAAAATCGGCCAGTATGAAAGGGACCGGATTCTTCGTGTGGCCGGTGTTTACCGTTCCATCCGGATAGAGCCATTCTTCCACGGTTCCGTGGTCGGCGGTCACGATCAGGGCGGCCTTCTCCCTCCGCGCCCCATCGATGATCCGGCCGAGGGTCTGGTCTACGGCTTCGACGGCCGCAAGCACCGCCCCTTTATCCTCGATGTGCCCGAGGACGTCCACATTGGCCAGATTGGCAAGAATGAAAATCTTGCCCTCCCGGGTGAGGGCATGCTCGACGGCCGTCGCGACGCCGGCCGCGCTCATGTCCGGGACGGCGGCGTAATCCACGACCTGAGGCGACGGAACAACAACCCGTTCCTCGCAGGGAAAGACATCTTCGCTCTTGCCGTTGAAGAAGTAGCCGACGTGAATGGCCTTCTCGGATTCCGAGATCTTGACCACCCGGAACCCCGCGGCGCCGAGGACCTCGGTCAGCGTGTTTTTGAGGTGATCCTCGGGAGGGAAAGCGACCTTGACGTCGAGGGCCTTGGAGTATTCGATGAGCGTGACATAATTGAGATCGAGCTTCTTTGCCGGGAAATGGGAGAAACGCGGGTCGGTCAGGCTCTCGGTGAGCTCGACCTCCCGTTCGCCGCGGATGTCGTAGAAGATGAGAGAGTCCCCTTCCGAGATCTTCCCGATCGGACGGCCGTCAGCGTCAACTTTGACGATGGGTTCCAGCGCCTCGTCTTCCTGGCCGGACCGATAAGCGGCGCGAATGGCGCCCGCAAAGCTGTCGTGAATCTTAGGGCCGTCAATCATATTCAGGCGTTCCTTCATAAAATCAGGCCTCTACTATAAGAACGAAAGAAAAGGTTGTCAACATACGCCATGAGCCCGTGGCGCCGAAATCAGACTTCATGGATCTCCAACATCCTGTCTATTCGGAACGTACGCACCTCTTCCCTCTTGTAGCAGTAGGCGCGGACCCCTTCGAACGTCCGGCCCATGTACTCCATCATGGCGATTGACTCCGGCCGGATGCGGCGCCTGGTCTTCGTATCATCGGTCTTGAGGTAGACGATATCGAGCTCGCCTCCCGCCTTGATGGCCCTATGGATGATCTCCCGCTTCTCGTTCGTCCCGAGCTTCTCTTCGGCCTTCCGGTATTGAAACCGGGTCAGAAAACGGATGACTCGGTAATCCAGGCGGATGTGTTGTTTTCCGATCTTCGTCTTGAGGACCATACCCCTGAAGTTCGTGCACCGACTGAGAGCGACGTACAGCTGGCCGTGGGCGAACGTCCCTCGGCCTATATCGATGACGACCTTGTCAAAAGTCTTCCCCTGGCTCTTGTGGATCGTCACCGCCCAAGCCAGCTTGAGCGGATACTGGGTGAAGGAACCGGTCCGCTCCGTAAAGATCTTTTTCGTGTCCCGGTCGAATCCATATCTAAAAAGCTCCCAGACGCAGGGCTCGACATCGACGGTCCCGCCGTCCCGGAGTTCGACGGCGATCCTGTCGTCCATCTCCTCCCGCCTGACGACGCCCGTGATCTTGCCGATCGACCCATTGACCCAGCGGCCTTTCCGGTCGTTGTTGACCAGCATGACCTGGGCCCCCTCCTTCAGCTCCAGGACTTCGTCCGTCGGCAGCGAGGACCGTTCGAATTCGCCGTCGAGGTCGCCCTGGCAGAAGAAGGAGTCGCCGGGAAGCCGGTCCAGCTTCTCTTTGTTCCTCCGGAAGGCCAGGTCGTTGGTGCTCGTCAGGGTGATGTAGAAACTCCTCTCCGGCGGGATGAAGTCCGGATCCCATTTTTCGTTTAGCCGGTCGATGTCCCCAGGCGTCGCCGAACCGTTCCGGATGGCGTTGAGAAGGTGGATGAAGGCTTCCTCGGTCTGCCGGTAGATCTTCTCGAGCTCGACGAATTCCATGTCGAAGGACGGCTCATTAAAGGTCCGTGAAGAGAAAAAGTATGGTGATTCGTAGCGGCCGGCGAAGATGTCTCTCTCCCGCGAAGTGACCACGGGAGGAAGCTGATAAAGGTCACCGATAAAGATCATCTGGGCCCCGCCGAACCAGGCCTTCGGGTGTTTGCCGTTCAGCCTCAGGAACTTTTCGACGCAGTCCAGGATGTCGGCCCGGACCATGGAGATCTCGTCGATGATGACGGCATCGAGCTCCCTGTAAAGATCGGCCCCCTCGCCGCGGACCTTCTTGACCTTGTCCAACGTGATATCGGGCTTGAACCGGCAGAACGAATGGACCGTTTGTCCGTCCACGTTCAATGCCGCGACGCCGGTCGGCGCCAGAACGGCCACCTGCTTATTGGTCGTTCGACGGAAGTGCTCCAGGAGCGTGGACTTCCCTGTCCCCGCCTTCCCGGTGATGAAGACATGCCTGTCCGTCCCTTCCATCAGGTCAAGGGCGGTCCGGAATTGTTCGTTGATCTCGATCTTCTTCGCGCGCGTCTTCATTGGGCGAGAGCTTATCCCATCTGCCTGGAGAAAGGAATATTATAGAGACGCCGCAGCGGAAGGAAATGTCTCAGCGTTCGATCCTCCAATTTGGAGCGCGGCCGACCATCAATAAGCGTCTTTTCGGTACTTGACACAGAAGCCGCCTTCAGCGCAGCGATCCGAATTCAAGCAGGGAGAACGGGTCGACGCGGCTGTCGAAGACCCGGACCGCCCAGTGGAGGTGCGGACCAGTGGACCGTCCTGTCGTGCCGCACTTCCCGATCATATCCCCCTTCCCGACGGCCTGTCCCCTTTTCACCAAGATCTTCGACATGTGGCCGTAGAAGCTGAACACGCCTAGCCCGTGATCGATGATGACGGCGTTGCCCGAGAGATATAAGTGGCTCGCGAGGACCACGTTCCCCGAGTTGGCGGCCCGGATGGGATCGCCTTGCGGGGCGGCGATATCGACGCCGGCGTGGGTTGAACGGGGAGCGTCGTTGTAGATCCGGCGCTGGCCGAAATTCGGGAAAACCTTTCCGTTATTCGGTTGGAGGAATGCTCCGTCCCCGAGCCACCGCGGCGTGATGATCCCGTAGACCCAGGCGATAAGCTCGGCTTCCCGGCGGATGCGCTCCTCGACCTCTTTTGGCGGCAACGCGAAACTCTCTTTGACCCAGAGTTTTTTTCTGGGGAATTCCTTTGCTCCGACGACGATGTCCCTTCGGACGGATTCCCGGCCGCCGTTCGTCCTTTCGAACGTAACGGTCATCGGGAACGATCCGGGCTCGACCCCCAGGTCGAGACCGACAAAGGCGAAGCGCTGGGCATCGGTCAAGATGTATTCCTTATCCCGGAAAACGACGACCGCCCTGCGGACGCCTGGGGGATCCGGCAATGAGACCAAAAGGACCTCGCCCGGCTGGAGCGACCGGAATTGGAGCTCCAGGAACACACCCGAGGGGGCCTGGAAAAAAGCTTTTTCAGACGGCAGCGCTATTTCCGCCGCCGAGAGACACGCCAGGAGGGTCAGAAAGACAAGGCCTTTCTTCACGCCCCGCTCCGGCCGCTTTTTCTGAGGACCTTTCCCGGAAGCCTGCCGGTGTGCTCGCCGTTCTCGATCGCAGCCCGGCCGTTGACGATGACGTGCGGGATGCCCTCGGGGTATTGATGAGGGTCAGCCCAGGTCGCCTTGTCGATCACTTTATCGGTGTCGAAGATAACGATGTCCGCAATTTGGCCCTCGCTTAGAACGCCGCGACGCCCGAAACCGAACCTCCGGGCGGGAACGGAGGTCATCTTCCGGACCATGGCTTCAGGGAACGTTCCGTAATAACGCGGGTGCGGCTTGCCCTTCCGAAGCGGGCCATAGGGGGCGACCGCCTCGGAGTCGGAGCAGACGCCTACGAGCGGATGGGACAGGATCCGTTTCAGGTTGTCCTCGTTCATTGTGAAGCTGATCATGCCGACTCGGCTCTTTTCATCGAGGAGAAGGTCCCTCACGAATTCGTAGCGTCCGGCGGTTTCAGATCTTCACCCTCCTGCGGACTGAATGATTTTCCTCAATTCCGCTTCCAGCTTGGACTCCAGGGGGGCCGGATGGTGGGTGGCGAGGATGGCCTTGGCCTTATCGCGTGCCCAATCCCGGGCGCCGTTCCTTTTGCTCTCCCAGACCGTATAAGGACGGCGGTCAAGGAGAGTTGTGATCCAGAGCCCGCGCATGTTCCGGAGGGTATGGTCATGGGTCAGAAAATCTCCCCCGGGGCCGGCCTCCCGGATGGCCTCCAGAGCCAGCGTCTCGGCGTCCACGGGAATGCCCTCCATCATCTTGCGGACGAGGCTGAAGATCTCGCAATCCATGATCATCTGCTCAAAGGACCAGATGGTGCTCCCATTAAGAAGGCCCACGCCGAGAAGCATATCGGACATGACAGCCGAGGCCATGAAGGTCGAGAGGCCGTTTTCCAGTCCGGCCTGCCAGCCGGGCTCCTTGGCGCCCGTGGCGAAGGAGCCCATGGAGAGCGGGATGTTGTAAAAATCGGCCAGCTCGTTGGAAGCGGCGCCGAACAGAAAGTCCTCCGGACCGCCTCCCGTATAAGCGCCTGAACGGAGGTCCATGACCGTCGGCGCGGAGGCGTAATACACCGGGGCGCCGGGGAAAGCGAGCTGGATGAGGGCCAAGGCACTGAGAACCTCGGCGTTTCCTAAAGCGAGGTTCCCTGCCATGGTGGCCGGTCCCGTGGAGCAGCAGGAGGCCATGGTCATGAACCCAACGGGGCACCCGGCCTCGGCGCCGACGAGGGCTGCTTCGAGGCTCCCGCTGTCCTGGGCTAAGGGGGAGATGGTGCACTGCATGATGGATAGGAGAGGCCGCTTGCGGAGGGCATCCCGGCCGCCGGCCAGGACGGAGGCCATTTCCACGGCCGCCCGGGCTTCCCGTCCGGAATAGATGCTTTCCGTCTGGACATGCTTGGTGGAATTGCTCCAGATTGCGAGGATCTCGTGAAGTCCCCGGGTTTCGGGCGGGCAGTCCTGGGCGGAGACGGGGACCCAATGGAAGGCCACTTCTTCCAGGTCATCGGCGACACGCGCGATGTCCGCCACGTCCCGGACCGTTGAACGCCGCTTCAGGCCCGTTGCGATGTCGATCACCTCGATGCCGCAGCCGTCAGTGCCGACATAGACGTGGTTTCCGTCCAGGGGAAGGTCCTGGGAGGGGTCCCGGGCGGCAAGAGTGAAGGCGGGCGGCGCGCTGCGCAGGGCGGATTCGATGAGGGCCGCGGGAATTTTAACGATTTGCGTTCCGCGGTCCACCCGGGCGCCATGAGCCTCCCAGATGTCCAGGGCTCTTGGGGACGGGAATTTCACGCCGATGGTTTCGAGGATCTCCAGGGTGGTTTCATGGATCCTGCGGATGTCCTCGGCACGGAGGACCTTGAGGTTCAAGCGGGGGTTGGTGATGGATTTAATTTTCTTGGACACGTTTACTCCTTTAGGGCGGCCGCGCCCTTCTTTTGCCAATAAAGGTAGGCCGGGATCCCAATGAGAAGGATGGCCAGCCCGATGAGGGACTTGAGCGGCTGGGCCGCGATCGTGTTGCCGAAAATGGCCAGGTTGATCAGGACGAAAAGGACCGGGATGAAAGGATAACCCCAGACCTTGTAGGGACGGGCAAGGTCAGGCTTCTTGCGGCGGAGAACGATGACAGAGAACCCCGTGGCGGCGAAGAAAATAACGAGGGCGAAGACGACGTATTCGTAGAGGGCTTGGTATTTCCCGGAAAGGCAAAGGAGGCAGGACCACACGGCCTGGCCGATCAAGGCTTTGCTGGGAACCCGGAAACGGGGATGGATATAGGTCATGCTCCGGAAAAAAGCACGGTCTTCGGCCATGGCCATATAGACCCTGGGACCGTACAGGATGGTCGCGCTCAAGCAGCCGAAGACGGAGACCATGATGGCCGCGGCGATGGCCGACGTGGCCGCCGGCCCGAAGAGCTGGGTGGAGGCGAGCTCGCCGATGCGCACAACTCCTTTCATTTTCTCCACCGGCAGGGCCAGGACATAAACGACATTGACCACGAGATAGATCAAAGTAACGCTCAGCGTTCCGAGCAGAAGGCTCAGGGGGATGTTCCGCTCCGGTCTCTTGATCTCTTCAGCCGTGCAGTTAACCGCATACCAGCCGTCATAAGTCCAGAGAACGGCGATAAGGGCCAGGCCGAAAGCCGAGAAGACGTTGGGCCCCAGGGCTTCTCCGCCTGAAAAGAGCTGTCCGAAGTTGGTGATCCCCGCCCGTTTTCCCAGGACCAGCCCGAAGACCGCGATGGCCGCTACCGATCCCAGCCGGAGAAAGGTGAAGATGTTCTGGACGATGATCCCCGTCTTGATACCGAGATAGTTGACGGCAGTCAGGAAGATGATCGCTCCAGCGGCCAGGAGCTGTCCGGCGGAAAGCGTATAGGGCAGACCGAAAAGGGTCAACTTCAGGATGACGGCCTGGGTGGACAATGAAGGGAGAAAATACCCCGTGAATTCGGCGAAGCCTACGGCCAGGGTGGCGATCCCGCCGCACATGATGAACCAGAAGAAACCCCAGCCGAAGAGGAACCCGGCCCAGGGACCGTAGGCTTCGCGGATATAGACATATTGTCCTCCGGCCCTTGGGAACATGGCCCCCAGCTCGGCAAAAGAAAGGGCTCCGCAAAGCGTGAATAGGCCGCCCGCGGCCCAAACGATGAGGAGCAGGCCGGGCGACGGCAGGTATCCGGCGATGATGCCCGAGGTCATGAAGATCCCGGAGCCGACGACGGAGCCGATGACCAGAAAAGTGGCGTCCAAGAGGTTCATTTTACGGAGCAGGCTTGGTTGGGTTTCAGGGTTGTTCATGGCACGAATCGGCTTCCTTGTTCTTAAAGATCCCGGCCAGGCGCTCCGGAGAGATGGTCTCCAGAATACGGCCGGATTTTCCCCGGATCGGCCGGGCTTGAAGAAAAGAATGGACGACGGCTTCTTCCGCCGCCCGGCAGACGGCGTCCGTGATGACTTCGAGATGATGGCCAGCTACGGATCGGAACTCGAATTCCGGGGGCCCCTCCTCCGAAATGGTCATGGCATTGGCTGTTGTGAAGGTCGCCCCGAGGACCTCATCCGAGAAGCTCTCCGATCGGATGGCGGCATCCATCCTGGCAACCAGGCGCCTGGTAATCCTCTGGAGCTGATGCGGGAGGAGGGGAACATCCATGGCGGTGACCAGGATCAGGGCGCCCTCGTCCTCGCCTGTCCGTTCGGTCGGGGGCTTCCCGTTCGCCCCGCCCGCATTGCCGAAATGAGAGGCGGCCAAAACGCCACAGGTGTATTCCTCTTCCCCGATGATAACCCGGCGGGAAGAGGAGCCGATCCCTCCTTTGGCGCCCAAAGCCCGCAGTCCGGTCCCGGCCCCGACTGAGCCCTCTTCAACCTTCCCGTCCGTGGCCCGGCGGAAGGTTTCCAGGATGTCCTCTTCCTCCAGACATTCCTGGTCCATCTCGTTCAAGAAGGAATCGTTGAGTCCGATGATAACCGGAGGCCAGATTTCACCCCGCTTCAAGGTGAAGCCGTAAGAGAGGGCGGCGTTGTAAGCCTTGCCCAAGTTGAAGGAGTTGGTGATGATTAGCGGCGAACTCAGGTAGCCGAAATCCTCCGTGACCTCGAAGCCCGTGATCTCAAGCCCTGCCCCAAGGGCATAGGTGGAGAAAAAGAACCTCAACTCCTTTTCCATGAGCGAAGGCAGGACGGCGGTCAAGCCGGTCCGGGCCGCAATCATACCTCCCGACGGACTCTGGATGTCCCGTTGAAACGTGAGATGCCCGACCCTGACCCCGTTGACGTCGGTGATGGAATTCTTCTCGCCTCGCATGGCTTACTCTCCCATCCCGCGGTATTTTTTCATGATCCTTTCGACCTGGTCGAGAGGGATCCCATAGCTCGTGTTGCCGTCCTTGCCAACGACGGTCCCGGCGGAGGTCAAGGCGTTGAGAATGGCCTCCTGGGTGGCCTCGACGGTCGCCTGATAAAGGGGCGTGATCAGGAAATCGTTGACGGCCCGGATCTTTTGGACCGCCCCGGCCGGGACCCGCGGGAGCCGATTGGCCGTGGAAAAGGCCAGGATGATGTCGCCGCTTCCCGTCCCGGAAATGGCCCCTACCCGGGCCAGGCCCAGGGCGACCCTCTTGGCGATTTTCTTAAGCTGATATGAAAGGAGCGGGGCGTCCGTAGCGGCGATGAGGATGATGGACTTCGTCCGTTTTTCGGCTTCTTCGAATCCTCGAATTTCCCGGCCGACGGGCGCGCCGTCGATGCGCAACTGACCTCGGCTACCGGTATTGGCCATGACCAAAACGCCGACCGTGGCTCCGTTTTTCGTTTTCCGGGAGGACGTACCGATGCCGCCCTTGAAGCCGAATGATGTCATCCCGGTCCCGCCTCCGACCGCACCCTCGGCCACCGGTCCTCCCGCGGCATTCTCGATGGCGGCAAAAACGTCTTTTGCGGAGATGGGGCGGCTCGGCGTGTCGCTCAGGAAATCATCAAAGCATTCGGCCACGACCGGATGGACGGTCCCTCCTGAAAGCCCCAGCCTCGGGTTCGTTTTCCGGAGATAGGCCAAGGCGGCGCTCTGGACGATGCCGACATTGTAGGTTCCGGTCAGGAAGATCGGCGTCGCGAGAAGTCCTGTCTCTTCGATCGCGGCCAGTCCGGTCATCTCGCCCCAGCCGTTAAGCCCGAATGAAGAGGCCAAGAGACGCTCCTCATAGATATTGCCTTCGTGGGGCAGGAGGACGGTAACCCCGGTCCGTGCCGCTCCCCTGCCTTGGCCCTTGATGATCGTTGCGTGGCCGACCCTGACTCCCCGGACATCCGTGATGGCGTTGAAGGGTCCCGGGGCCAGGTCTCCGATGATGATGCCGAGCTCACGGAGCCTTTTTCGCCCGCCGTCGTCGGCAAACCCTCGAACAGATAAAAGAGGAGGGGCCGAGGGAAGGATGGCCGCCCCTGCCAAGGTGGTCCTAAAAAAATCACGGCGGTTCATGACAGCCTCCATAAGCTCCCGGGATGTCCGCGCATAGAGTCTAAAATATCTTCTCTAAGGGAGAAATTCAAGCGAAAAAGCGCGCCTTAATAAATATTGTCCGTTCCGTTCACTCTCGACCTTACCGACGCGGCAGGGTTCTTGGGCTTGAAGCGCCTGGAAAGCTTGGGCTGGAAATAAACGGGCCTGCGGCCGGGCAAACTGGAACCTAGTTCACCCTTTCCTTTCGTCTCAAGGAATGCTAAAATGGCCTTGGTCTTGTCAGCAATGATCGCAGGAGGAATTCCCATGAGCATGAAACATCGTTTCCATTCAGCCGTCCCGGCTATCGTGGCCATGTCTCTCTTTTCCTCTTTATCCATCGCGGCCCCTCCCACCACTTCACCAGCCGCAACCTCCCCCCAGGAATCCTTTGCCTCCATCAAAGAGGTCCCGCCCTTCGCTTACTGCTGCATCGTCCACAAAGGCCCCATCTCCGATATAAGCAGCGTCATCGGTCAATTGATCCAGGCCATGCAGGAGCAGAACATCTTCTCCGCGATCCGCGGGCCCATGGTGGCGGTATATCACAAGGCCCAGACACCTGTCGATTCCCCGGACCTCTCCTGGGAGGTCGGGTTCATCGTCACGGAACAGGCGATGCCCCAAGCCCCGCTCATCAAGAAGATATGGAGCCACAGCACCGTTGCCGTGGCCACGCATGTCGGGCCCTACCAACAACTCGGGGAGACGATCGAGAAGCTTGTGGCTTGGGTCGGCGCCCAGGGCTACGCCGCAAACGATCCCCTCCTGGAGCGATACCTGAACAGCCCCATGCAGGTCAAACCGCAGGAGCTCCGCACCGAAATCTGGATCCCTGTCGTCAAGAAATTAGAGGGGTCAGGTCTCAACTTTTGACATTTCGGGCTTAAAATAGACCTCGATTCCCTGGACTGGATCGAAATGTCAAAAGTTGAGACCTGACCCCTCCTTCAGCGGAGGCGCCTGCAGGCGTCGGCC
>CAZSMW010000188.1:0-4182 GCA_964607985.1 uncultured Eubacteriales bacterium | reverse complement strand
CTCGATCCATTTCTCGGGAGCGGGACAACATCAAAAGCCGCGATGAATGGTCCAAACCCCAACAGTGGGTCTTTGCCCGCCGCGGTAAGGATGTCGCGTTCACTTCATCGGAGTCAGGGACCGGGATCGATCCCTACCGATTCCGTCTCGACTATGATTGGAACCCCAGGCCCGAGACGATCCAGGGCCACATCTTTACCGAACGCGGCATCTACCGCGCCGGGGAAAAGGTCCATGTCAAGGGGATCATCCGGATGAGGGAAAAGGGAACATGGCATCTCCCGAAGTTCCAGGACGTGATGTGCGAGGTCCAGGACCCCTTCCAGAAATCTGTCCACAAGGGCAAAGCGTCCCTGGATGAATACGGCTCTTTCGCGTTCGATCTCGAAACGAGCCCGGAGGCTTCGCTCGGCACCTATCAAGTCCTGGCCGTTGTGCCCCCCGATGTCGCGGGCGACAAACCCGTGGTCCTCTCCGATTCCTTCCGGGTCGAGGCCTTCCGCCCGGCAGAGTTTGAAGTCCACCTTCGGACCCCGCGCGACAGTTTTATCTTCGGGGACGAATACCGGGGGGAGGTCCGGGCTAATTATCTTTCCGGCGGCGCGATGTCCGGTCAGAAGGCCGTTTGGTTCTTGAGGTTCAATCCGTCCGGCTTCATGCCGCCGGGCTGCGACGGCTTCCTTTTCGGGAACGAAATGGATTGGGAGGACGATCAAGGCGCCGAAGAGAGCCGTCTCGTCGCCTCCGGTGAAGCGGAGCTCGGCGCCCAGGGCCTGCTCGAGATCAAAGCATCCCTCTTAGCCGAAAAGGAAAAGGATTCCGTCATGGCCACCCTGGAAGCGACTGTCCAGAGCCCCAGCCGTAACGCCATTTCCAACCGAATCCAGACGACCGTCCACCGCGGTGAGTTCTATATCGGTCTGCAGCCAAGCACCACGTTCCTCGAGAAGGGCAAGAGCGTTTCCCTCAACGTCATCGCCGTCGATCCGCAGGGACGGCGGCTCCCGGGAGAGAGGGTCGGGGTCAAACTGGTCAAGAGGGAGTGGCATTCCGTCCGTCAGGCCGGCGTCGGCGGCCGGTTCCGTTGGCACACCGAGAAGGAGGATATCGAGATCTCGACGAGGAACGTCGAAACGAAGGAGGGGCCCGCGGTGTTGGAGTTCGTCCCGGAAAAGTCCGGGCTTTATCTCTTTGCCGCCGAAGGCAAGGACGGCCGCGGCAACGTCATCACCACGTCGACCTATTTTTATGTGACCGGGAAGGACTACGTCTCGTGGGAGCAGCGCGACGACGATACCATCGAGCTCGTCGCGGACAAGGAAGGGTATGCGCCGGGCGAGACGGCCAGGATCCTGGTGAAATCTCCCTACGAGAAGGCCAAGGCCCTGGTCACCATCGAACGCGAGTTGGTCATCGAAAGCCGGGTCCTGGAGATCCAGGGAAGCTCGAGCCGGATCGAGGTTCTCATAAAGCCCGAATACATGCCCAACGTCTTCGTCTCCGTCCTGCTTCTCCAAGGCCGGACGGACCAGCCCCGGGCCGACGAAAAACAGGACATCGGCAAACCGTCCTTTAAGATGGGTTACGTCAAGCTGAGCGTGAGCCCCTCCGAAAAGATGCTCAAGATCGACATTGCCAGGGACAAGAAGGGCTACAAGCCGAAAGAGAAGGTCAGCCTGAGTTTCAAGGTCAGGGATTCTAAGAATGCCGGCGTGAAGGCCTGCCTCTCCCTGGCGGTGGTGGACGTCGGGGTCCTCAACATCATCGGCTACGAGACGCCCGATCCTTTCGGCAGATTCTACGGAGAAAAGCCCCTCTCCATTCAGACGTCGGAGACGAGGCTCCACGTCGTGGGGAGGAGGGAATACGGCGAGAAGGGCGAGGACTCGGGCGGCGGCGGAGAAAAGATGCTCGCCGCCTCACCCGCTCTGACCGAGGTCGAGCTGCGCGGCGATTTCAAATCCACGGCCTTTTGGAACCCGACCCTCATCACCAATGATCAGGGAGAGGCCGACGTCACCTTCGAACTGCCCGCCAACCTCACATCCTTCCGCGTCATGGCCGTCGCCCAGACCGTGGATTCGGAATTCGGCCGCGGTGACGACACCTTCCGGGTCTCCAAGCCCCTCCAACTTCAGCCCTCCCTGCCCCGCTTTGCAAGGTCGGGAGACAGGTTCGAGGCCGGTGTCGTCGTCCGCAATCTTTCGGACAAGAAAGGAACGATCAACCTCGACCTCGAAGCCCGGGATATCCTCTGTCCGGACGCCTCTGTCCGGACGTTCGACCTCGGGCCGGGGGAAGCCAGGGAAGTGCTCTTCCCGTTCCAGGCGGATAATCCCGGCCTGGCCCGGCTTGCTTTCCGGGCGCGAATGGGAGATGAATCGGACGGCCTCGAGATCAAACTTCCGGTCCAACGGCCCAGGCCCACGGAAACCGTCGCTCTTTCCGGCCAGGTCAAGGATGCCGTGGAAGAGCGACTCCGCGTCCCCGGGGATGCGTTCCTCGAAGAAAGCTTTCTGGATGTCCAGGCCTCGCCGACGGCTCTCAGCGGTCTCAAAGGGAGCCTGGATTATTTGAAGGACTATCCCTACCTTTGCCTGGAGCAAAGATTGTCGGTCGTCCTTCCCTACCTCGTGGCTTCGAAAGTGATCTTTGGCTTCAAGCTGAGCCCGATGGAAGAACCCGCGGTCCGGAAGTTTGTCCAAGCCACGCTCCGGGATATCTATGGCTACCAAAAGGAAGAGGGGGCCTTCGGCCTCTGGCCGGACGGGAACTGGACGTCTCCCTACCTTACGTGCTACGCAGTTTTCTCCCTGTTCAAGGCCCGGGAGGCGGGTTATGAGATCGACGCTTCGCGACTTGACCAGGCCGCCCAGTTCCTCGTGGACTGGCTCAGGGAGGATTTCGGCTCCGGACGGCATCCTTATGAGGTCCGGGGTTGGAAGACGACCCGGGCCTTCGCATTGTATGACCTCGCCCTGCTCGGCCGACCCGAGCCGGCCTATGCCGAAAGACTTTTCGCCGAAAGAGAGGATCTGCCGGTCTTCGGCCGCGCCCTTCTCCTCAAGGCCCTCCATTATGGAAAAGGGACGCTCCGGGCGCAGAACATGCTCCTCGACGAGCTCTTGAACATGGTCAAGGTCACCCCGGCGGATGCTCATTTCGAAGAAGGCGAATCCGCCGGCCTGGAATGGATATATTCTTCCAACCTGAGGACCACGGCCTTCGTCCTTCAGACCCTCATTGAGATCGGCTCCGATAATCCCCTGGTTCCGCAAATCGCCAAGTGGATCATCGATAAGAGGAGGTCAGGACACTGGCACTCGACCCAGGAAAATTTCTATGTCTTTTACGCGCTGAACGATTTCTTTCGGACCTATGAAAAAGAAAGCCCGGATTTCGCTTTCAAGATCGCGTTGGACGCTAGGACGCTTCTCGAGGATTCGTTCAAGGGACTCGCCGCCGGGATCAAGACGGCCCGGATAAAGCTGTCAACGCACCCCGTCGGCAAGGAGATTCCGCTGGCCATCCGGAAGAAGGGGGACGGGACCCTCTATTACACCGCGCGCATGACCTATACGCCGAGACAAAAGCTCGCGGCCAGGGTCGAAGTGATCTCGGTCATCAAGCACCTCGATTCCCTCGACGGAAAGCCCCTCCGGACGGTCAAAGCCGGCTCCCTGGTCGTTGTCGTCGTCGATATCGTCATGCCCCAGGAGGGCTTATTCATCGTCGTGGAGGATCCGTTGCCGGCCGGGTTCGAAGCGGTCAATCCCTCGTTCCTCACAGAGAGCGAAGAAGAGATGAGGAAGCTGGACAAGATCAACGAAGGGAATGAGCGGCGGTGGGAAGGCTTCCGTCATGTCGAAATGCGCGACGACCGCGTTCTCCTTTTCGCAGATTCCCTGACGGCCGGACTTCATACCCACCGCTACCTGGCCCGGGCCCTGACGTTCGGCACGTTTGAGGCCCCGGGGACGAAGGTCGAAGAGATGTATTCGCCCGAGGTCTTCGGGCGGGGCGCGGAGCAGGCCGTCACGATCGAGAAATGAGAAAACGGAGAAGAGCTCTCCTCATCGGCGTTCTGGCGCTCGTCACCGGTTTCGCCGGGTCCTTATATCTTCCTTTCCCGAGGTCGAAGCTCGACCCCGGGCCTGTCCTCTCCCTTCGCATTACGGACCG
>CAZSMW010000187.1:0-7391 GCA_964607985.1 uncultured Eubacteriales bacterium | reverse complement strand
CGCCAGCCCCTTCGTCGCCAGCACCTTCGTGATCGCCGCTGTCAGCGTCGTCTTCCCGTGATCGATGTGCCCGATCGTCCCCACGTTGACGTGCGGCTTCGTCCTCACAAATTTTTCCTTGGCCATGACTTACCTCCTGATCCTTTTATCGGTCATTCATCCAAAGACATTCGTCTATGCGTATAGCCCAAGACCAGAATTGAACTGGTGACCCCGTCCTTACCAAGGACGTGCTCTACCAACTGAGCTACTTGGGCCCGCTAAACTCGAAAAAATGGAGCGGGAAACGGGGCTCGAACCCGCGACATTCAGCTTGGAAGGCTGACGCTCTACCAACTGAGCTATTCCCGCCCAGAAAATGGGCAGGGAAGGATTCGAACCTCCGAAGCGTTTCCGCAGCGGGTTTACAGCCCGCCCCATTTGGCCACTCTGGAACCTGCCCGACATTTCTAAGTTCTCACTCATTAATTTTTTGGGCTACCCGGATAGCCGTTCCTTACTCCCAGCCGCGATGAATGCCTTCCCAAAAAATTAATCGATCCATCGCCACTCAGAAGCCAGCGAAGGGACTCGAACCCCTGACCCGCTGATTACAAATCAGCCGCTCTACCAGCTGAGCTACGCTGGCGTTTCCACGTTTTCTGCCTGATGAGCGTGAATTCCCGCGAGAAATAGAGGGAAGAGAAAGGGGAAAAAATACAGTCCTTCTCTTATTCCAGCTCGAGCTTTTTCTTTCTTCAGACTGATAATCTGAAAAAACGAAAAATTACAAGAAACATACTAATCGAACTTTCCCTTTTTGTCAAGAATTTCTTTTGTTTCTCATGAGACGGTTTTTCTTGACGTTCTCCCCGGGCCCTTTGTAGAAATCCGCGAAGAAAATAGCGCTCTTGGCAATCCGGACCCAGGTCGGCTTATCCTCGAGAATTGAGCTTCTTGAGACCTCCTTTCGTATTCCGAGGGGCATGGGGGAAGGCCTCGATTTCAGGCCCGTCTCTGCTGCTCATTAACAAGAGGACCGATATCGCTCCGATGAAACGCTTGGCCGCCTGTCTAACATGTCCGGCGCCTGACTGGCTTGTCTCACTTTTAAATTGACACGTCCGGACCTAATTGATATCATTTTCGCTCAAACACGAAGGGACTTGGATATGATCGAACGCTACACACTGCCCGGGATGGGCAGCATTTGGACGGACGAGAACCGTTACCGGAAATGGCTGGACGTTGAGCTTGCCGTCTGCGCGGCCTGGGCGAAACTGGGGAAGATTCCTCCCAAGTCTCTCAAGACCATCCGGGAGAAGGCGGGGTTCTCCGTTGAGCGCATCGACGAGATCGAAAAGGTCGTCAAGCACGATGTCATCGCTTTTTTGACCTCCATCAACGAGAAGGTCGGCGAGGACGGACGGTTCATCCACCTCGGCCTGACCTCCTATGACGTCGTGGACACGGCCCTGTCCCTCCTCATGAGGGAGTCCCTGGAAAACATCCGGAAGAGGCTCCTGGAGCTCAAGAGGGTCCTCAAGAAACAGGCCCTCAAATACAAGAAAACGCCCTGCATCGGCCGGACGCACGGCATCCACGCCGAACCCGTGACCTTCGGCTTCAAACTTCTTGTCTGGTACGAGGAAATCAAGAGGCACCTGGACCGGGCGGCAAGGGCCCTCGAGGTCATTTCGGTCGGTCGAATCTCGGGCTCGGTCGGCACGTACATCCATCTCGACCCCCGGGTCGAGGTCCTTGCCCTGAAGGCCCTCGAGCTGAAGCCGGCCAGGGTCTCGACCCAGGTCCTGCAGAGGGACCGGCACGCCGAGGTCGTCGCCTGTCTGGCCCTGATCGCCACCTCCCTAGAGAAGTTCGCCATGGAGATCCGGCATCTCCAGAAGACCGAGGTCCTCGAGCTCGAGGAGCCGTTCACCAAGGGCCAGAAGGGCTCCTCCTCCATGCCCCACAAGAAGAACCCCGTCCGCTGCGAAAGGGTCTCCGGCCTGGCGCGGTTGGTCCGCTCCAATCTGCAGGTGGCCATGGAGAACATCCCGCTCTGGCACGAAAGGGACATCTCCCATTCCTCCGCGGAAAGGGTCATCATCCCCGATTCTTTCATCCTGACCGACTTTCTCTTAGCGGACGTGACGGACATCGTTCAAAACTGGACCGTCCACCCGGACCGGATGAAGGCGAACATCGGGGCGACCCGGGGCCTGATCTTCTCCCAAAGCGTTCTCCTGGCCTTGACCCGGAAGGGGCTCAGCCGCGAGTCGGCCTACCAGATCGTCCAGAGGAACAGTCTGAAGGCCTGGAACGAAAATCTCGACTTCAAGGCCCTGGTCCTGGCCGAACCCGAGGTCGCCGCAGTCCTCACCCCCGAAGAGCTCGACCAATGCTTTTCCCTGGAGCCCTACCTCGGCAAGATCGACTACATTTTTGAAAGGGTTTTTTCCGATGAAAGTTAGGATCCTGGTCTCGTTCAAGGATAGCGTTCTCGACCCCCAGGGCCAAACCGTCAAGAACGCCCTCCACACGCTGGGTTACCGGTCCGTCAAGGAAGCGCGCCAGGGCAAGGTCTTCGAGCTCGATCTGGACAAGGTCTCCGAGGAGGAGGCCCGGAAACTCGTCCCGGAGATCGCCCGCAAGGTCCTGGCCAATCCGATCATCGAAAAATACACGTGGCAGATCATCCAGGAGGAATGAGGAAAACCCCATGAAATTCGGCGTCGTCATGTTGCCCGGGTCGAATTGCGACCGCGACACTTTCCATGTCCTGAAGAACGTCATCGGATGCGACACCGTCTTTCTCTGGCACAAGGACCATGACCTCCAGGGCGTGGACGCTGTCGTCCTTCCGGGAGGCTTTTCCTACGGAGACTACCTGCGTTCCGGCGCGATCGCCAGGTTCTCGCCCCTGATGCAGGAAGTCAAGGCCTTCGCCCGCCGCGGCGGGCACGTGCTCGGGATCTGTAACGGGTTTCAGATCCTGCTCGAACTCGGCCTGCTCCCCGGCGCGATGCTCCGGAACAAGGCCCTCAAGTTCCTCTGTCAATTCGTCCATGTCCGCATCGAGAACGACCGGACGGATTTCACCCAGGCCGGAAAAAAGGGCCAGGTCCTCAATATCCCGATCGCCCACTTCGACGGGAACTACTACGCTCCGGACAAGGTCATCGAAGACATCCGGGCGAACAAACAGATCGTCTTCCGCTACTGCGACGCGGACGGCAAGGTCACCGACGAAGCCAACGTCAACGGGTCCATGGACGGCATCGCCGGCCTCATGAACGCGAGGGGAAACGTCATGGGACTGATGCCCCACCCGGAGAGGGCCTCCGAGGCCCTTCTCGGCAGCGAAGACGGACAGGTCATATTCCGGTCCCTGATCGAGGTCCTTGAACACAAAGGCCGCAAAACGAGATGACCATGATTGACGAAAAAGCCATCAAGGACCACGGCCTGACGCTCGAAGAATATGCGTCTATCGTCCGGCTCATCGGCAAGGAGCCAAATCTCACCGAGCTCGGCATTTTTTCGGTGATGTGGTCGGAGCATTGCGGTTATAAGAGTTCTCGGATCTACCTTAGGGGCCTGCCCACTAAAGGGAAGCACGTCATCCAGGGTCCCGGGGAAAATGCCGGTATCCTCGACATCGGGGACGGCCTGGCCGTGGTCTTCAAGATCGAGTCCCATAACCATCCGTCGTTCATCGAGCCCTACCAGGGTGCGGCGACGGGAGTGGGCGGCATTCTCAGGGACATCTTCACCATGGGCGCCCGGCCCATCGCCGTCATGGACTCCCTGCGTTTCGGCCCCCTCGATAACCCCGGGAACAGGGCTATCATGGAGGGCGTCGTCTCAGGGATCGCCGGCTACGGCAACTCGATCGGGATTCCGACCGTGGGCGGGGAAATCGCCTTCGAAGAAGGATACTCCCTCAATCCCCTGGTCAACGTCTTCGCCCTTGGCCTAGCGGAAAAAGACAAGATCTTCTATGCCAAGGCCGAAGGCACGGGAAACCCCGTCCTTTATGTCGGGGCCAAGACCGGACGTGACGGGATCCATGGCGCCACCATGGCCTCGGCCGAGTTCGGCAAGGACACAGAGCACAAGAGGCCCAACGTCCAGGTCGGGGACCCGTTCAAGGAGAAGCTCCTTCTCGAGGCCTGCCTGGAGGTGATGTCCACCGACATGATTATCGGGATCCAAGACATGGGAGCGGCAGGGCTGACTTGCTCGACGACTGAGATGGCAGCCAAAGCCGGCGCCGGGATGGAGATCGATCTCGATCTCGTCCCGCAGCGGGAAGAAGGCATGACTCCCTACGAGATCATGCTCTCCGAATCCCAGGAGAGGATGCTCATCTGCGCCAAGAAAGAGAAGGTCGGAGAAGTCCAGGCCATCTTCGCCAAATGGGACCTCGACGCCGTTGTCATCGGGCACGTCACCGAGGGCGGAAGGCTTAAGGTCAAGTCCCAAGGCAAGGACGTCGTCGATATCCCCGTGGACGCCGTCGTCAACCTCTGTCCGGCTTACCGGAGGCCGATCAAGACGCCTGAATTCCTGCGGAAGGTCTCAAAGCTTCCCGAAATCCCCCTTCCGGCTGATCTTAACGAGGTCTTTTTCAAGGTCATTTCCTCCCCCGCCATAGCGGACAAAGAATGGGTTTTCCGCCAATACGATCACATGATCCAGATTAACACGGCCCTCCTCCCAGGGGCGGATGCGGCGGTCCTGAGAATCAAGGGGTCAAAGAAGGCCCTGGCCATGACCCTGGACGGGAACTCTCTCTATACCTATCTCGATCCCCGGCAAGGCGCCCGGATCGCCGTCTCAGAGGCCTGCCGGAACCTGGCATGCGTGGGGGCCAGGCCCATCGGCGTGACGAACTGCTTGAACTTCGGCAACCCCGAGAAACCGGAGGTCATGTGGCAGTTCAAGGAGGCAGTCGGCGGTATGGCCGAGGCTTGCCGGGCGTTCGAGATCCCGGTGACAGGCGGGAACGTCAGTTTTTACAACGACACCGAAGGCGCGTCCATCCACCCGACGCCGGTCCTGGGGGTCGTCGGGATCATCGAGGACATCGGCAAGGCCGTGCGGCCCGGCTTCCGGACGGCTGGAGACACCGTCATCCTCCTCGGCGAGAATAAGGAAGAACTCGGAGGATCTGAGTATTTGAAGGTTTGCGTCGGCCTGCAAAAGGGCCACCCGCCCGGGATCGATCTCGCCGTTGAGAGGAAGGTCCAGGAGATGTGCCTCGAAGCGATCACGGGGGACCTCCTCAGGTCCGCCCACGACGTTTCGGACGGCGGCCTGGCCGTCTGCCTCGCCGAATGCGCCTTCCACAGCGGAAAGCGGCTGGGATGCTCGATCGACCTCGGAGACCGGATCCGGGCCGATGCCCTACTCTTCGGAGAGTCCCAATCCCGGATCGTCGTCACAGCCGGCCCGCGCCGGGCCGGGAAGGTCCTCGCCCTGGCCAGTAAGCGGAAGGTCAAAGCAAGGGTCATCGGCAGGACCGGTGGCCGTGACATCGTCGTCCGCGTCCGCCGGAGGGAGGTCATTCGTGTTCCCGTCGGAGACGCGTTCAAGGCCTGGAAAGAAAGCATTCCCTCGCGTTATAAGGTCAAAGAGTGAAGGCCCCCCGAAAGTGAACGGGAAGTTCGGACGAAAACGGATCGTGGGTCTCGGCCTGCTCTGTGTCCTCCTGCCGGCGGCGGCCCTCCCCTCCTTCGGGCTCGATCTCAGCTTCAAGCTCTCCGGAAGCTACAGCTCCCTCGTCCTTAACGACGTCAACCGTTCTTTGCAGGCCTGGGTGGGGTATCATAAGAAGGAAGCGGCCTCGGTCCCAGGCTGGACGTTCAGCGGCGGCAAGGCGGAAAAGGTCAGAGGCGGCTTCGATCTCGAAGGGGAAGTCCTCCTGAACCTGACCCCGCGTTGGGCCGTCGGGATAGGCTCCGGCTACTCTTTCAGTGAGGTCACCGAATCGCGCTCCACCATCATCACCGTCGAAAAAAATGCCGTCTCTTTTATCTATGTGCGGCCGACCAAGGTCGCGGCAACGCCGTTGATCATTTCCGGATACCATTTCTTGCCTCTTGGTCCAAAGGTCCAGATCTATATCCGGGCCGGATTGGGATGGCTCTGGGCCAAGTACGTGAACAGGGAAGGCCAGAGGAGAGCTACGAGGCGGGACTATGTCTACACGTCGTTTAATTCCGTCTCCGGGCGGGGGGCCCTCGTCCAGGGGGGGTTGGGAGTGAAATATGTCCAGGACCAGAGCCTGGGCTTTTTCTGCGAGGCGTCCCTCAGGCAGGCCAAGGTCAACTCCTTAAAGGGAGAGACCGGTACGCTCTATTTCTTCGAGGACTACAATTCTTCCCTGGACTTCTGGCAGGCCAAGATGGAGACGATGGAAACGGCGCCGGCCGGAGAGACCTTCCGGTCCGCCCGGAAGGCCGTCGTGGATTTCAGCGGCTTCGTCCTGAAGCTGGGATTCTTCATAAAATTCTGAACGAACAGGATGCCGTCATGACCGAAGAGACCTATCGAAGCCCCCGCAAGACAGGCCGGATCGCCGTTCTGCTTTCGGGCAGGGGATCGAACTTCAGGGCCATTCATGACGCCGTCCGGGAAGGACGGATCGACGCCGGGATCGTCCTCGTCCTGAGCAACAAGGAGGACGCCCCGGGCCTCCAGGCGGCCCGGGAAAGGGGCATCGAGACCATGTGCCTCAACCCCAAACTCTTCGCGACTCGCGAGGATTACGACGCCGAAATCGTCAGCCGGCTCGAACAAAGAAACGTCGATCTCGTATGTCTGGCCGGATACATGCGGATCCTGACTCCGGTCCTCTGCCGGGCGTTCAAGAACCGCATCATGAACATCCACCCCGCCCTGCTGCCTTCGTTCCCCGGACTCCACGTCCAGCAGAAGGCTATCGACTGGGGCGTCCGGTTCTCGGGATGCACTGTCCACTTCGTGGCCGAGGAGGTGGACATGGGGCCTATTATCCTCCAGGCGGCGGTTCCCGTGCTCCGGGACGACACCGAAGAGACGCTGAGCGCCCGGATCCTCGTCGAAGAACACAGGATCTACACGGAAGCCCTACGCCTGTTCTTCGAAGGCCGGATCGAGGTCAGAGGGCGGCGCGTCTTCATCGATGACTGATCCGGAAGAAACGGGCGAACGAGGCGTGCATGATCAAAGCATCCGATTTCAAAAAGGGCAGCGTCGTGAAGATCGACGGCGAGCCCCATGTCGTCGAAACCATCGCCGTTCAGAAACCCGCGGCCCGCGGGACGGGCACCCTTTACAAGGTCCGGTTCCGCAACGTGACGACGAAGCGCAAGATGGACCAGGTGTTCCGCGGGGACGACGTCCTCCCGGAAGCGGACCTGGAG
>CAZSMW010000186.1:0-14883 GCA_964607985.1 uncultured Eubacteriales bacterium | reverse complement strand
GACCAGGGCGGCCTCCGAGACGAAGATCGTGTGCCGGCTTTCCTTTTCCAGCCGGGCGACGATCTCCTTGATCCTCTCGAAAATCCGGGGATGGACGAGACCGTTGAGGAAAGCCCGTTCTTTGTCATCGGAAAAGATGATCGCTCCCAGCTTGGCCCGGTCGATCGTCCCGTCCTCTCTGAGGATCCCGGGGCCGAAGTGGTCGGCGACGGTCCGCCAGACGTCAGTGCCGGGGGACATCACTTCGCGCGCGGCCGTGTCCGCGGAATGGACAAAACAGCCCTTCTCGAGCAACAAACGGCCGATGACGGACTTGCCACAGGCGATCCCGCCGGTGAGAGCGACGAGGAGCACGGGTTATTTCTTCTTTTTTCCGGGAATGACCAGGAAGTCCTTGCTGAAGTGGACGGCCACGCCCTGCTTCTTGGTTTTCTTATTTGGCTTCTCCAGCCGGACGGTGATCCCGCCCAGCCGCATCCTCATCTTCTTGCCTTCGGTGAGCTGACGGGGAAGCTCGATGATCAGGTTCAGTTTGGAGCCGACCACCAGCCCGGAATCCATGCAGAAATAGGCGCCTCCCGAGGAGATGTTCTCCAGCTTTGTCGCCTCACGGAACTTCTTCCCGTGGGGGAGCTTGCCTTCAATCTCGGCGGTTAGGGGCAGGTCCAATCGCCATTCCCTTCGGCGGTTGATCTCGAGGGCCGAAGGGACTTTTCCGGAGGACTTATTCTTCGTCGTTGTTTTTTTCATGTTTTCCTCTTTTAAAACAGAGCCGAGTTGATGGCGTACAGAGCCAACTGGAGCCGACTGTGCGTGTCGAGCTTGGCATAGATGCTCTTGATGTGGGAACGGACGGTGTTCTTACTTATGAACATGAGCCCCGCGACCTCGTCGTTGCTCTTGCCTTGACCGATGAGCCTGAGGACCTGGAACTCCGTCGGTGTGAGCTGGTCAAGGGTCTTTTCCTTGAGGTCGCGCCCGACGACGGAGATGATCCGGTCCATGATGCTCGACATCTTGTCTCGCGGCAGCCAGATCTCCCCTTTGTGGATGGCGCGGACGGCCTCCGCCAGCTGATTGGATGGGTCGTTGAGGTCGAAATACCCGCGGGCCCCTGAATTGATCAGGTTGACGATCTCTTCATGGGCGGGGATATTGCCCATGAGCAGGAGCTGCGTTTTCGTCTGGACCTTGGAGATCTCCTTGACGGCCTTGCAGATCTCCCTCATGTTGGGAAGAGGCTCCATGTTGGCGAAGAGGATGACCTCGGGTTTTAGTTTTTTGATCGACTCCATGAAGTTGTCGATCGTGTTCTTTTCGATGTTTATGACCTCCAGGCCGGAATCGGATTCCAGGGCCTTCAAAATCCCGGAGAGGATGATGTCGGAGGGGCAAAAAATCAGGATGCTGGTCTTCTTTGCCTCCGGCGGCTGGGTTTTCTTTTTTTCCATGCTCTTCGTAACCCCTTTATTCAAAGTCGCCACTTACAAAAATTCTATGTTATTCGCCCGGGGGATGTCAAGGCAATATGGGTTTTCTTCCACTAAATAAGAGAAAACAAGGCTTGAGACGACGAACGTGAGGCGATAAGAATAGGGGAGAAAGAGAAGGAGATGAAAGAAAGGCCTAAGAATTCGACTGGAGCTTGTAGCCCCGGTCCAGCCGGGCTGCGAGGTACTGCTTCCTGCTCCGGCTGTCTTCGGACTTGACGAAAACGACCGTGCCCGACAGCAGCAGGCGGAGGGGCTTTTCCAGGATGATGGTCCTCGGGATATCCAAGTTCAACAAGACCTTGGAACCGATCATCAGCCTAGTCTGAAGCCGGAAAGAGGCCTCCTGGGCGCTGATGGAGCAGATCTCGGTGCATTCTTCGAATTTTCTGCCCACCGCATCCAGGCCGGTCACCCTGGCCGGAAGAGAGATCTCGAAGGCCCGCTCCCTTTTCCCGGCCCTGGAGGCGCTCTGGATGGATTCGATGTTCATATTCATGTTCCTGCCCATTATCTCAGGCCGTTCCGTGGTCTGCAATCGCTATCTGGGATGATTCCTGGGGTGAATTTTTCATCCGGGACATCATCGATAAGGGCTAACTCCCTGAAGGGTCCTTCGCGGAGGACATCCCCGTCTAAGCCTCCGGCTTAATGACGTACCGCGACTCCAGGGCCAGGGAGATCCTCTGGGAGGCCTCGCCCTCGAGGCGGCGCTCGAGGAAAGCCACACTGCCCCGGATGATGAGCTTGAGGTCCTGGTCCTCGGAGAGCTTCGGCGGCAGGCCGATGATCAGCCTGAGCTGCGACTCCCGGATCACTGCATTCTTCAGGATGAAGGAGGCATGGGAGTGACTCATGTAGTCCAGCACTGTCTCCTCTTCGAAGTCGCGGCCGGCTGGATCACGGCCTTGTACCGTCATGGGCAGGGCCAGCTTGAAGCCGCGTTCATCTTCCGGACGGCTTCTGGTCGTCGCCGGAGAGGGTCCTTTCCTCAGCATGGTTTCTTCTTCTTCCTTATTGAATAGCCATAATGTCGCGCCCTACCGGAATGGTCAATCACCTCTTAGGATGAAATCGAGGGGGATTTTTCCATCACCTCTTCCATTTCTTGACAATTCCCCCTTTGGCGGATAGAATGAGCAAAGTCTTGGAGGCAAAGAAGATAAAGTGAGCGACAACGAACGACAGGTCAAACAGATCACGCCCAAAAGCGAAGATTTCTCGAAGTGGTATGTCGAGCTCATCCTCAAAGCCGAGCTGGCCGACTACGCTCCGATGAAGGGCATGATGGTCATTCGGCCATACGGCTATGCTGTCTGGGAGAACATCCAGCGGCTCTTGGACCGCCGGATCAAGGATTCGGGCCACGTCAACGCCTATTTCCCTCTCTTCATTCCCGAGAGCTACCTTCAGAAGGAAGCCGAGCACGTCAAGGGGTTCGCACCGGAGGTCGCCTGGGTCACGGTCGGCGGGAAAGAGGAGCTCGAGGAGCGTCTGGCTGTCAGGCCGACCTCTGAAGCCATCATCGGCCCGATGTACTCCAAGTGGATCAAGTCCTGGCGGGACCTGCCGGTCCTCATCAACCAGTGGGCCAACATCGTCCGCTGGGAAAAAGTGACCAGGCTGTTCCTGAGGACGACGGAATTCCTCTGGCAGGAGGGCCACACCTGTCATGAAACGGCGGAAGAAGCCCAGGAGGAGACGCTCAAGATACTGGAAATGTATAAGGAATTCGTCGAGACGGAACTGGCCATCCCGGTCCTGGCCGGGCGGAAAACTCTGCGTGAAAAGTTCGCCGGCGCCCAGATGACCTACGCCGTCGAGGCGATGATGTCGGACGGCAAGGCCCTTCAGATGGGCACCTCCCACAACTTGGGCCAGCATTTCTCTAAAGCGTTCAATATCCGCTTCGAGGACAAGGCCCAAAACCTCCAGTATGTCTGGCAGACCTCCTGGGGCATGACGACGCGTCTCATCGGGGCTGTGATCATGGCCCACGGCGATGATTCAGGCCTGCGCTTCCCGCCCCACGTGGCGCCGACACAGGTCGTCGTCGTCCCCATCTCGGTCGGGAACTGGAGGGAGACCGTCCTTCCAGTGGCCCGGGCCGCCGCCGAAACGCTCAGGAAGGCCGGCCTCAGGGTCGAGATTGACGCCCGCGAAGAATATACCCCCGGCTGGAAGTTCGCGGAACACGAGATGCGGGGCGTCCCGCTGCGGGTCGAGATCGGCCCCCGCGACATCAAGGCGGGTCAGGCCGTGCTCGTCCGCCGCGACCTCAAAACAAAGGAGATCGCGGTCCTTTCCGACCTGCCCGCCCGGGTCCCCGCTCTGCTCGAGGAGATCCAGGCCTGCCTCTTCAATGAGGCGAAAAGATTCCTCGACGAGAACATCCGCGATGTCCGGACGCTCGAGTCTTTCAAGGATGTTCTCGAAAACAAGCGCGGCTTTGTCCGGGCCCCGTGGTGTGGAAGCGAGGCTTGCGAAGAGCGGATCAAGAACGAGACGATGGCCACGATCCGCGTCATCCCTTTTGAGGACGACGACAAGCCGATCGACGGAGGCTGCGTCTGCTGCGGTGGGCCGGCTCGGACTCTCGCCCACTTCGCCCGCGCGTATTGAAGGCATGTCCGAAGATTTCGAGGGCCTCCGGGAGAAAATGGTCGCCTCCCAGATCGAGGGACGCGGCATCAGGGATCTTCGCGTCCTCCGGGCGATGAGGAAGGTCCCGCGCCACGCCTTCGTCCCGAACGAGTTGAGGCCCTACGCTTATGCCGACGAGCCCCTGCCCATTGGGGTGGGGCAAACCATCTCCCAACCTTACATCGTTGCCTATATGACGGAGGTTCTTGAGCTCTCGGGCGGAGAAAAGGTCCTCGAAGTGGGAACGGGGTCCGGTTATCAAACGGCTATCCTCGCGGAAGTGGCGGCTGAGGTTTGGACGATGGAAATTTATGAAGCTTTGTCCGTCGGAGCGCGGGCCAGGCTTGAGACGTTCGGCTACACGAACATCCGGTATAGGGTGGGGGACGGATCCCTGGGTTGGCCCGAGGCCGGGCCCTTTGATGCCATCATGGTCACGGCCGCGCCGGGCGCTGTGCCCGGCGCTTTGGAGACCCAATTGGCCGTATCGGGCAGGATGATCATCCCCGTGGGGGTCAACTCCCAGGAACTCATCCTGGTCCGAAGAGAGAAGACGTCTTTTCGAAGAGATAACCTGATCGGGGTCAGGTTCGTGCCTTTGATCTCAAAGCGCTTGGACCGCGATCATGACTAGAAGTTTATGGAAATGAAGGGAGCCGGGACATGACGAGATCGGAGAGTTTCAGGACGGCGTTGGGCCTCGGCGCGATTTTTCTTTTCTCTATCGTCGCCGGCTACGCGGACTGCCGGGCCCCCGGAAGGGACCGGTTCATCAAGGTCTTCTTTCCCGGCGGCCGATCCGTGACCGCGGAGCTGGCCGTCACCGACGAGGAACGGGCCAGGGGGCTGATGTTCCGAGATAAGGTCCTTCCTGAACAAGGAATGCTCTTTGTATTCGAGAAAGAGGACCTGCATTCGTTCTGGATGAAAAACACTCTGGTCCCGCTGGACATGCTTTGGCTGGGGCGAGACCGCCGGATCATCCACATCGCCGGGAACGTCCCGCCCTGCGTCGCTGAGCCCTGCCCGACCTATGGCCCGGAAATCCCGGCCCTTTTCGTCCTCGAGCTCAAGGCCGGGCAGGCGGACGTCCTCGGACTCAAGCTCCAAGATAGGCTGGAGTTCGTCCTGCCGTCCTGGGTCCGTTGAGGGGGCGAGGGGAACATCGACCTCCGGTCCGTGTTCCCATTCCGTTCCTTGTTCAAACGATCGTAAAAACCTTATTAACCGCAGCGGTTTTTGCGGAGTTGACGTCTTTGACCGAAAGGACGATCTTGTACTTTCCCGCCTGCAACCCCGAGAACGTGAAGTTGAAGGTCAGAGCGATCTCGGTGTTGAAGTTCCAGGATGTGAAGCTTGGATTGACGAAGCCCTTCTGTCCTCCGAGGACCTTGCCGGTCTCATCCTCCAGAGCGAAATCTGCCGTGAAGCCGAAATCGTATTGGCCCTGTTCGTTTTTCTTCAGGGTCTGGCCGACGGGCTCCAGGTAGAGGTAGATGACCTCGTCCGGCGCGAATTCCTCCGTCGCCTTGGGCGTATAGATCCCGTAGCTGGCGGATTCGCTCATCACGAACTTGACGTTGTTGAGGAGGAGCGGAGTTTTTTCCCAGAATACTTCAAACGTCGAACGTAAGGCAGATAAAGCTCCGGCGTGATCGTTCTTTCCCATCGCCTCCTTGAGTTGGGCCAGGCTTGAGTCGAAGGGGCTGGAGGGCGTTGTCCCAGCTCCTGCCTCAGGTCCTTCCTTTTTCGTACAGGCCGCGGAAAGGAGGAGGACCACCGTCAATCCGATTAGAAAAAGTTTTTTCATGGATACCTCCCTGAATTGAGAAAGCGTTTGCTGTTTGACGGCCAAAGCTTATGCGTTTGAAAACCTGGTGTCAATGATGCCGGCGCGTCATCGAATGAACTTTTCCAGCTCGAGGGCCGCGTTTTCCGAGGCCCGGCCCTCTCCCAGGCCTTTCCTGATCTTCATGAATTCGGCCTTCATTTCGGCCCGAAGCTCATCCGATTCGAGGACCTTGATCGTTTCTCTGGCCAGGTTCTCGGCCGTGAACTCATCCTGGATCAGTTCAGGAATGACCGCTTTGCCGGCGAGAATGTTGACGATGCTGTATTGCCGGATCCTGACGAACCGCCTCCCGACGTGGTATGTGAGCGGGGAGATTCTGTAATAAGCCACAACGGGAGTTCCCAGCAAAGCAGCTTCGAGGGTCGCCGTGCCGCAGGCCGAAAGGACGATGTCCGCGGCGGCGATGGCGCTGGCGCCGTCTCGGTCGATGACCTGCAGGCCCCGGATGCCGCCGGGAATCGCTTTTTCCAGATCGGCCCTTCTAAGACTCTCGGCCAGGACGAGAACGAACTCGGTCGGAACGGAACCGCGGATCCGTTCCACGGCTTCCGCGAGAACGGGCCCGTGGGACCTCAATTCGCTCTTCCGGCTTCCGGGGAGGAGGACGATCAGCTTCTTTCCGGGATCGAGCCCGCGCCCGGCGAAGAAATCCTTCCGGGAAAGATCGGCCTTGATCCTTTCGAGGAGAGGGTGCCCGATGTACGTGGCCGGAATGTTTTCGGCCTTGTAGATCTCCTCCTCGAAGGGGAAGATCAGCATCATCCGGGCCACGTGCTTGCGGATGGTTTTCAGCCGGCTCCGCCTCCAGGCCCAAACCGTGGGGCTGACATAATAGAGGACCGGGATCCCGGCCTTCTTCAACTTCCTGGCCAGGCGGAGGTTGAAGTCAGGGGAATCGATGAGGACGGCCGCGGCGGGCCGCCGGGATACGGCTTCTTGAACGATTTGCCGGAAGATTCTGCTGATGCGGGGGACGTGCGAAATCACCTCGAAAATGCCCATAACGGCCAGGTGCTCCATCGGGAACAGGACCTCGACACCCTCTCCGGACATCTGTTTGCCTCCGATGCCGAAGAAACGGGCCTCCGGATGGAGCTTCCGGAACTCGCGCACCAGCCCCGCGCCATATCTTTCCCCGGAGCTTTCGCCGGCCACGATCAAGATCGGGTCCATTTATTCTTCTTCCTTCTCTTCCCGGCCGTAATAGACGATCTCGGGAGGTTTCTCCAGGTCCTGGCCGTAGGTGAAAAGCCACTTGTCGTAGCTGTCTTGATCGTAATAGAGTTTGATGGATTTTTGGGTTGAAGAACTTACGACCCCCAGGATCACGGGATTCTGAATCGAGGGGAGTGCGCTTTCCGGAGCGACCAGGACCTTCCGGGCGCCCTCGCTCCCGGACTGGCCCGGCTGTCTCAATGGAAGGACCACATTCCATTCTCCCTTGTCCGTCATCGGGTCCTTGTAGAGCTTCCGGATGAACTTCTTCTCTTCGAGTTCCCTTAATGATGACGGGAAACTCCCCGGGGTCTTCATCTGAAATAGACGCACGGCCTCCACGTACTGCCTGCCTCGGAAGATGAGCTCCGCCTCTTTTTCCCGTTGCAGCTCGGTCTGATAAACAGGAATGGCCACCGTCAGGCCGATGGCGAGGACGAGAACGACCATCATCCGGATGATGAGGACATAACCCTTATCCGTGCGCACGGAGTTCACCACGTGTTGTAGAGCGTATTGTCGAGAGCCTTTTTTTCCGAGCCTGATTTGACGTCGATGACGCCGAGACTTACCAGCGTCGCGATCTCGTCGGGAGAGGGGGTTTCCCGGACCTCGACCCAAGTGGTCGCTGAATTGGTTATGGGATCTACCGGTATGGTCCGGAGATACTTTTCTTCGACAAGGGTCTGAAGAGATGCCGGATACGTCCGTTTGTCCAAATAATAATGGTCGATCAGCTTCCTGAACTGGAAGAGGTCCTCTTTGAGGACGGCTTCACGGGCCCGCTTGGCCGCGGTTTGATATTGCGGCAAACCCAAACCCACCAGGATGCCGATGAGGGTGAAAACGATGATCATCTCGATAAGGGTGAATCCGGGCCGCCGGCCGTTTTGTCCTCTCATGCCTTCCTCACCAGTCCCTATATCTTGAGCCATCCAAGGCCTTGGCGCCGCTTTTGGTATGGATATCGTAGACGTTCTCTTCCCCCCAAGTGTCGGAATCGGGGTCGTCCTGATAGGAGCGGAGGCCCCACTCGACGGTTCCGGTCATGGGGTCCTTGGGGATCCGCCTCAGGAAGCGGACAATTTTCTTAGATGCGTTTCCGCTTTCTTTTCCGCCCTCCTTATCCTCCTGGGCCTCCTGGGTCTCGACGCCGTTGACGAGCGTCTCCAAGTCGGGGGGATAGCCTTCACTGTCCTCCTCGACCTCGATCTTTTTCTCGTCAGCCAGCTTCTTGTAGGCGTCCAGTGCCTCGCGGATCTCGCGAAGGGCCCGGCGGAGCTCAAGCTCCTTGTCCCTCTGGATGGCGGTCTTGGCAATGGGCATGGCTGCCGTGGCCAGGATGGCTAGGACCGTCAGGGTCACGATCATCTCGATCAGAGTGAACCCCCGGCGGGCAGGAAGAGCGGACCTCGTCCTTGCGGACATGTTTTTTCAGTACCGGTTTCTACGACCCCTGTCTTGGGAACGGTCTCCATGGGGTCTTCGGCCCCCGTCATTTTGGGTTTGGCCCCCTTCGGCGGTAGCCGTGGGGGCGTCGGGGGCTTCCAAGGCCTTCCGGCTCACCCGGACCTTGTGGTCCTCGTCGATGCTGATGCACTTGACGGTCAGCTCCTGTCCCATCTTGATGAGATCGTGGATGCTCTGAATCCTGTAGGGAGCGACCTCGGAGATGTGGAGCAGACCGACGACGTTGGGCAGGATGGCGACGAACGCCCCGTATTCTTCCAGGCGGATGACCCGGCCGGTATATGTCTTACCGATCTCGGCCTCGGCCGTAATATCCCGGATCATCTGCATGGCCTTCTCGGCTGCGGTTACATCTGCGGAGGCGACGGTGATCTTGCCGTCGTCCTCGATATCGATCTTGGCCCCGGTCATGGCGACGATCTTCTTGATGACCTTGCCGGCGGGCCCGATGACCTCGCTCACCTTTTCGGGGTTGACATAAAGGGTGAAGATGCGCGGCGCATAAGGCGAGATCTCCGGCCGCGGCGCGGGCAAGGCTTCTTTCATCTTGGCCAGGACCTGGAGGCGGGCCTGCTTGGACTGGGCGAAGGCTTCTCTCAGAAACTGAGGTGTCACGGACGGGATCTTCAGATCCATCTGGATGGCGGTCACGCCTTTTTCACTTCCCACGACTTTGAAGTCCATATCCCCGAGGTGGTCTTCGAGGCCGGCGATGTCGGTGAGGATGGCGTAACGATCGCCGTCCTTGATGAGGCCCATGGCGATGCCCCCCACGACCATCTTCAAGGGGGCGCCGGCGTCCATCAGAGCCAGCACGCCGCCGCAGACCGTAGCCATGGAAGAGGAGCCGTTGGACTCCAGGATGTCGGAAACGATGCGCACGGTATAGGGAAAAGTCTCATCGTTCGGAATAGAGGGAAGGATGCCCTTTTCCGCCAGGGCGCCGTGTCCGATCTCCCGGCGGCCGGGCCCCCTCAGGAAGGACACCTCGCCGACCGAGAAGGGCGGAAAATTATAATGGAGCATGAACCGCTTCTTGGCCTCCTCGCCGAGGGTGTCCAGCCTCTGGGCGTCCTCTGCGGTGCCAAGGGTTACCGTGGCCAGGCACTGAGTCTCACCCCTTGTAAAGAGAGCCGAGCCGTGTGTCCTGGGCAGGAGCCCGACTTCGATCGTAATAGGGCGGATCTCATCGAACCGCCGTCCGTCGGTCCGCTTCCCGTGGTTGAGGACGAGGTCTCGGACGAGCTTCTTCTCGAGGTCATAGAAGACATTCCTGGTCTCGGCGGCTTCGTCTTTGTTCTCTTCAGGGACTTTCTCCAGGAGTGTCGAGAGGATCTGCTTGGAGGCCGCCTCACTCTTCAATTTGTCCTTGATCTGGATAGCTTCGAGGAGTGTCGCCGAGATATCGGTCTCGATCCTGGCGGCCAGCTCCAGGTTACGGGTTTTAGGCGTCAATTCGCGCTTTTTGATATTGAGCGTCGCGTAAAGGTCCTTCTGTGCCTGGATGATCTTCTTGATCGTCTCGTGGGCCAGCATGATGCCCTCGATGATCTTCTCCTCATCCACTTCCTTGGCCCCGGCCTCTATCATGACAACCCCGTCCTCCGTGCCGACGACGGTCATCCCCAGGGGGCTCTGCCCGAGCTCTTTGGCGGTCGGATTGATGACGAATTCGTTGTCGACCAGGGCGACCTTGACTGCGCCAAGCGGGGTGGAGAAAGGGATATCCGAGAAATAGAGGGCGGCCGAGGCGCCGATGATGCCCAGCATGTCGGGCTCGTTCTCCAGGTCAGCCGAGAGGAGGAGGCCGACGATCTGGGTATCAAAGAAATAGCCCTCGGGAAACAGGGGCCGGATCGGCCGGTCGATCATCCGGGCGGTCAGGATCTCGCGCTCGGACGGTCTTCCTTCGCGTTTGAAGAAGCCGCCGGGGATCTTGCCCGCGGCATAGGTGTTCTCCCTGTAGTCGACGATCAGAGGGAGGAAGGGTTTCGGTTCCTTCACTTCCTTTTTAGATGTGGCCGTAACCAGCATGATGGTTTCGCCGTAGCGTACCAGCGCGGAGCCGTCGGCCTGTTTCGCGATCTTGCCGATCTCGATGGTCAGAGTCCTTTTATTGATTTCAAGACTTATGGTGTGAGACATTTTGAATTCCTATCTGGCCGGAAGCCTACTTCCTGAGCCCCAGCTTCTGAATGAGCTTTTCGTAACGGCTAACATCCTTTTTCTTGATGTATTCCAGGAGTCTCTTCCTCTGGCCGACCAACTTCATCAATCCCGAACGGGAGGAATGGTCCTGTTTATGGGTGGCGAAATGCTTGATGAGGACATTGATCCTCTCGGTGATGAGGGCGATCTGGATCTCCGGCGAGCCCGAATCCTGGGCGTGCGCCTGGTTGTCCTTAACGATCTTGGTTTTCACTTCTTTACTGAGCACGCGTATTTTCTCCTTTTTTTTGCTTCGTATGATAACAGAACGAGGGGGAAATGTAAATCTCTATTTTTCGCGCCCGTCAAGGGTCGCAGGGGCTTCCGCCGGGTCGAGAGGGGACTGAAACTCAGGAGGACAGGACCTTTTTCCTGAGGAGGAGCTGCTTGGCGTACTTGGAGGTCAGGCCTCCCTGTTTTTCCTTGACCTCGGCCAGCTTGGCATCTATCTCTTTGAGAGTCATTCCGTTGATCTTCTTCGTCTTGGGAGTGGAATCTCCGGCGGCCTGGGCCTGGCCCTCAGCCGCTTGTCCGGTTTTCTTTTCTTCGGCCATGATTCGATCCTTTCAAATTCGCCCCAATTTAACACAAAAGTGCTTCCGTGGCAAGAGGGGTCGGCAATTTTGGGTTTCCAGGGACGCCTTGCGCAGGCGAGGAGAATTCAGTATAGTCGAGCCCCGTGTATACGATCTACTCCTTGCTCCTTTTCTTGGCCCTTTTGTTCTACCTGCCCATCTATGCCTTCCGGACGAAAGTCCTCAGGAAGGACCGGATATACCTCCGCGAGCGGCTGTCCCGCGGACTCGTCCCCAGGACCTCCGGCCGAAGAGCCGTCTGGATTCATGCCGTGTCGGTCGGCGAAGTCCTGTCACTCCAAAACCTTATCCATGAACTCAAGGTCCGTCACCCGGAATGGGATGTTTGTTTTTCGACCCTCACCAACACGGGCATCGGCATCGCCAGGGAGAAGCTCAAGGAAGCGGACGCGGTATTCTTCGTCCCCCTCGATTTCCGGAGCGTCGTGCGAAAAGCCCTCAAAGCTTTCCGGCCGGACATCCTCGTCCTGGCGGAGTCCGAGTTCTGGCCGAATCTCCTCGGGGAGGTCAAGCGGCAGGGCAAGGACATCCTCCTCATCAACGGTCGGATCTCCGAGAGATCCTTTAAAAAATATAGCGATCTGGGCCCTCTCACGCGGAAGATCTTCCGGAACATAGACCTGTTCCTGGTCCAGACCGGACAGGACAAGGAAATGCTGGAGCAGCTTGGGGTCGAACCGGAGAGACTTCAGGTCGCGGGCAATCTCAAGTCCGAGGTCCATCTTCCTGATTTCACGGCGGACGAACTGGCGGCCTTCAAGCGAAGCCTCAAGATGAACGGCCGGGAGAAGGTGGTCGTCGCCGGGAGCACCAGAAAGGGTGAGGAAGAACGGCTGCTTAAAGCCTTTGCCTTGGCCCGTGAAAAGAGAGACGACCTGCGATTCATCCTCGCCCCCAGGCACGTCGAAAGGGCCGGGGAGATCGAGAAGGCGGCCCTGGCGTTGGAGTTCCGGACGATGCGGAGGACCCGGGGCAGCCCGGGCGGCGACTGGGATGTCCTCATCCTGGATACCATCGGAGAGCTGGCCCGTTTTTATGCGCTTTCCGACGCCGCGTTCGTCGGCGGGAGCCTCGTCGACTGGGGCGGCCATAACATCCTCGAACCGGCCTATTACGGGAAGCCCGTCTTCTTCGGCCCTTATATGCGGAACTTTGCCTTCCTTGCCGAGTCCTTCATCCGGGCCGGAGGGGCGCGGATCGTCCGGACGGATGAGGAATTGGTGGACATGTTCCTGTTAAGGGACGAAACCGGGCTCCGCGAGATGGGGGACAAGGCCAAAGCGCACCTAGCCTCGCTCGGCGGGGCGACGGACCGGACGATCCTAGCGATCGAGCGGTTCATGGAAAAAAGAGTCCATAATGCGGGCAGATAGGCCAGAGCGAAAAGTCACAGCCTTATTTCTGGTAGGATTTTTGTCGACGTGGGCGATAGGGTCTCCTTGCCGGGAGCTGCAGTCGAAAGATGAAGCCCCCGGGGGCTCCAAGATCTCTCTTGCTAAGGCGGGAAAAGATGTTAAGGACGTCCTCGTCTCGCCCCTTTACTGGAAGAAAAACGATTTTCTCAAGCTTTCGGCCGTGCTGGGGACGGGGCTTTTTCTAGGTTTGGCGGACGAAAACATCCGGACTTGGGTCCAGGAGCGGCGAACGCCCGGATCGAATGACTTTTTCGGCTTTGTCACGAATTTAGGCGATGGAGGTTACCTCTGCGGCTTCATGGTCGGCCTTTTCGCGGCGGGAGAGGTCGCAGGGAACGACGGCCTCCGGAAAACGGCTCTCTTAAGTTTCGAGAGCTTCCTTGTTTCGAGCGTTTTCACGGCCGTCCTCAAGGTCATCCCTGGCCGGGCCCGGCCATACGCCGGGGAGGGGAGCCACAGCTTTCACCCCTTCTCCAGCCGTTCGGCCTACACGGCGCTGCCTTCCGGGCACTCGTCTGCCGTCTGGTCCGTGGCCACTGTCATTGCCGACCGAACGGATAGCGTTCTTGTCGACGTGGCCTGCTATGGCTTAGCGACCCTGACCTCGTTATCCCGGATCCACGAAGACAAGCACTGGGCTTCTGACGTCCTCATCGGGTCGGCCATCGGTTATTTCACGGCCAAGAAGATTTGCGCCTTGAACCGCGATCCGAAAGCCCCAAAACTTTCCGCTTCTTTCGACCTCACCGGCAAACGGCAGGCGATCTCGCTCTCGCTTTCCTTCTAACCTGTCCTGCGGCCCTAATAAGAAAGCCGCAGGGAGAGCTGCACCCGTCGGGGCGGGGCGATGGCGTCGGGTTTCATGAAACTCTCCGACGTCCCGATGATGACCGTCTGGGTCATGGTGTCCGCGTTGAAGAGATTGAATGCGTCCACCGAGAGCCGGATACCGGCCTGTGAGCCAAGATTGATCTTTTTCTCCAGCCGCAGGTCGCAGACATACATCGGATCCAGCCTATAGCTGGAACCCCGCGGCTCGGCCATAACGGAGAAGGTTCCTTGGTTCATCCCTCCGACGGGGATCATCCGGGCGATGGGCTTTCCCGTCTGGGCGATGAAATTGGCGCTGACGCTGAAGTCATAGGGGAGAAAATAGGTCCCCTGGAGCTTGAACATATAGGTCCTGTCGCCCTGGAGAAGGCTCGTCCAATTGTTGTTGATGAGATCGTTGGGGCTCTGGATCCCGCTCCGGCTGCCCTGGGCGATGGCCCCGAGCGTGGACACGCCGTTGGCCTTGGACCAGACGAAAGACGAGCTGAGCTGCCAGTTGTGGGACAGCCGCTTCTGGAGGGTGAGGATCATGGCCCGGTATTTCTGTTTGTAGTCGGGCAGGTTCATCATCGTCAGGAACTTGTCCTCATTGGGAGTCGTCTGGTTATAGACGGTGATCGGCTTTCCGCCGATCTCGTCGAGGATCTCGACCGCTTCATACTGGGCGGACGTGTTCCACCAGCTGTAGAAGTTATTGGTGTATTTATAAATATAGGTCAATTCCAGGGCCAGGTCGGTGAACAATTCCCGGCTCAGGCCGAAGGACAGTTGGCGGCAGAGGCTGTTCTTGACATTGGGATCCACGCCCACGCCTTTGGTGGCGTCAAAGGTCGAGAAGAGGATGTCATAGAGTCCCGTATCCCAGTTGTAAAGGTAGGTGTAGACCGGCGGGGCGCTCTTCGTCATCCGGGCGAAGGCCATCAGCGTCATCCCGTCATAGTAGTGGCCGTAGTTGGCTTTGAGGATGGTCTTTTTGTCGCCGGTCAACTGGAAGACGAGTCCCAGGCGGGGAGACCAGGTGTTCCAGGCAAGGACATTGTCGATGCCTTGGATCTTTCCGCCGGTTTTTTTGCGTTGAGCATCGATCTCGTCAACCGTCAGGATGTTGCCGTCCTGATGGTCAAAACGCAGGCCCAGGTTCAACGTCAGCCGATCGGAAACAG